>JALOBU010000013.1 GCA_023228145.1 Bacteroidales bacterium
TGGTTTATAGAGTTTTTGCTGTTGTTAAACGTGATGAACCTTTTGTCAGAATGGCTGTGTAATTGGGGTTTAAATTTGTTAAAAAAAAACTTTAAAAAAAATTTGTTTTTAACTTAGAATACTCAATGTAATAAAACGGTTTAGGCAAACAAGAAAACAAACAGAAAAAGCGTAGTAATGTTTTTTATCTTGCGCGGAATGGCATCTATTCAGCGCCCCTAATGGAGTCAACAATGTTCAGTATCGAATCAGGGATGGAAGTATAACAATTGTAGTTCTTTGTGATTTTCTGTTTGGGTTCAGGGAATTTCCCCCTGTATGCTTTAAGGGAATTATCTTTCATAACTTTTTCCATAAAGTGTCCAAATATCGGTAAAGCTGCATGGCCTCCTTCGCCCAGTTTGTTGCCCGGACGGAAATGTATGCAGCGCTTTTCACCACCGATCCATGCACCGCTCACAAGTTTCGGAGACACACCCACAAACCAACAGTCGCTGTGGTTTGACGACGTGCCTGTCTTACCGCCGTATTCCGTTCCGTCTTTGAAAATGTTGTAGCTCCAGAGGTTCTGTACTGTGGAGCCTCGTTCTTTCAGTCCGGCTTTAAGCATCTCCTGCAACAGAAATGCGGTTTCATAATCTACGGCCTGGTACTTTTGAGGTTCGTATTTCCACAAAACTTTACCGTTGCGGTCTTCGATGCGTGTTACCAGTACTGGGGCTTCGTACATCCCATCGGCAATAACAGAGGCATATGAATTCACCAAATCCAGCAGCGTTACTTCGCCGGAACCGAGGCTTATCGAAGGTACTTCGTCCAGTTTTGTTCTGATGCCAAGCCGGTAGGCATATTCAATAACTTTATTGATGCCGACTTCTCTTGCAAGCGTTACGGCAATGCTGTTGATTGAATTGGTGAAGGCTGAGCGCAGGCTTACAGGGATATTGTAGAAAAACCCGTTGACATTATGTGGCCGCCAAACCATATCCTTGCCGTTTTCCTTGTACTTCCAATCAATGTACTGGTCTCTGCGCATGTCGCATGGTCCCAGTCCGGAAGCAAAAGCAGCGGCATAATCAAACAGTTTGAACGTGGAGCCCGGCTGCCGCTCCGACTGTGACACATGGTCGTACCTGAAGAATCTGTAATCAATGTCGCCCACCCATGCCCTTATATAACGATTGTCTGGCTCAATGGCAACAAAGCCAACTCGCAGCAGGCGCATGCAATAACGTATGGAATCCATGGGGCTGAGTAAAGTATCGGCAACTCCTTTCCTGCTGTGGTATAATTTCATTTGTATAGGCTTCGTCATCAGTGCAAGGGCGGAATCCTGGCTGCCGGTTATTTTTCTGAGAGCCTTGTACCTCCCGCTTTCCATGGCATTGCTGCGGATGAAGTTTGGTATCTCACGGTAACTGGCATCGCGCCATGGATTCTCGTTGCCCCAATGTCTGTTGAATTCCCGTTGTAAGAAGTCCATTTGATTTTTTACAGCTTCTTCGGCATACTTCTGCATGCGGGTATCAATGGTGGTATAAATTTTCAATCCCGAAGTGTAGATATCGAGTTTGTTGTCCTTGCACCAGTTCTCTATAGCGTTGGCCACTGCCATTCTGAAATACGGCGCCTGACCGTATGACAGGTCTTCGTCACTGTAATTGATACCCAGCGGCAAAGCGGAAAGAGAATCACATTCCTTTTCCGTTATAAGTTTTTCTCTTTGCATGACCTTAAGCACCACGTTCCTGCGTTTAGTGCATTTTTCGGGCTTACGTAACGGGTTGTAAGTAGTTGGCGCCTTGAGCATGCCCACCAGCATAGCGATATGTTCCGGCTTTAGTTTGGATGGGGTGGTTCCGAAATATACCCTTGCTGCAGTCTTTATTCCAAAAGTATTGTTGCTGAAATCAACGGTGTTGAGGTACATGGCCAGTATTTCTTCTTTGGAGTAAAACACTTCTATTTTAAAAGCGCCTATCCATTCTTTCATTTTCATGACCACAACCCTGACGTAAGGGATGTACTCCAGCAATCCTTTGGAATATGCAGTGCGCGATTTGTACATGTTTTTAATCAGTTGCTGGGAGATGGTGCTGGCGCCCCGGTAATTCCCTTTGAACCAGTCGCGGAAAGCCGAGAGCAGCCCTTTGAAGTCGATGCCGAAGTGCGAATAAAAATGCTGGTCTTCTGTGGCTATCAGAGTTTTGACCAGCATGGGCGACAGCTCGCTGAAATCAACGGGCGTGCGGTTCTCCTTGAAAAACCTGCCTATCATCTTCCCATCGGCGCTGAATACCTCAGAGGCGACGCTCTGTTGCGGGTTCCTGATATCGGATATGCGCGGCGACCTGCCGAACAACCACAGGAAATTGATGTTCATAAGTAAAAGAAAAAGCAGGAAAAAAATGAAGGCAAACGCCACGGTGCGCAACACCCTGATGTACAAGCGGCGCTTTTTATTTATTTCTTTCCTTGCCTGCCGCCATTGTTTAAACTGAGATAAGATGTTCCATAGTTTTGCTCTTAATAGTATGGCTTTGAGTTTTATCCGTGCAAAGATGTCCTTCAGCATAGTTTGCAAAGGTACGAAAATGTGAGCAGATATAATTTATAATAGATTACGATACGTTTAGAAATATTGATATGAAATATCAACTGATACAATGTTGCGCCTCTTTAAGTTATTATAAGATTCAAATCAGGGAGTGAATTAGCTTATGATGTGTAGTAAAATAATTTTTAATTTAAAATCTAAACTTCTGTAGTATTAGGTTGTAGTTTTTTTCATTGACCGATAATTAATTCTTTACAAAAATGTTTTACCTATGTTTTACCCTTTGTCGAAAATTAGGATTTAATCATTTAATTATCAATCGTTTAGGTCGTTAAAACTGTGACTCCGGGGGGACTCGAACCCCCAACCGACAGAACCGGAATCTGCTATTCTATCCAATTGAACTACGGAGCCAATCGCTTGCAAAAATAATAATTATCAAGGAATTATCCTGATGTTTATTTGTTTTGATTCTCCATGGAAAGAATGTAACTTTGCTTACAAAATATATAACCATGATCACAAAAGCACAAATTGATGATTTCTATAAACAAGGAACCATTGCCATTATAGGCGTATCAAGAAATAAAAGAAAATTCGGCCGCACGGTGTACGATGAACTCCGGAAAAAAGGCATTAGCGTGGTTCCGGTAAACCCCAATACCTACAATATAGAAGGGGAGAAGTGCTTCAAAGAAATTGCAGCCCTGCCGCAGGAGATAAAAGCTGCTGTTATCCTTACCCCCAAACCAAAAACACTGGAAGCTGTGCAGCAATGTACAGGCAAGGGGATAACAAATATCTGGGTACAGCAAGGGTCGCACACCAAAGAAGTGCTGGACTATGCCGGCAAAAATAATATAAACATGATCCACGGCAAATGTATCATGATGTTTTCTCAGCCGGCCGGCATGCATAAATTTCACCGCTCTGTGATGAAGTTTTTTGGCAGGTTGCCAAAATAATTTTCTATGGAAAAGCCATACCAGGAACTTATTATTTATTACCTGAGCGGTACCGGAAATGCTTTGACCTCGAGCCGCTGGATGGCTGAAAAAGCTGAGGAAAAGGGCTTGGCTGTTCAGTTGATGCCCGTCGACCGACAAAAGTTTATCGAAAAACCTGATGTCAAAGGAAAGGCTTTGGTGGGGTTTTGTTATCCCACACATGGGTTTGGCACTCCTTGGCTGATACTGAAGTTTTTCTGGAGGTTTCCCAGGATAAAAAATGCGCATGTATTCTTAAGCAGCACCCGTGCCGGTTCGAAGATGAGTAAGCTGTTTTTGCCCGGCCTTAGCGGTGTAGCCATGTGGGTGCCTTTTTTATTGTTATTGCTGAAAGGGTACAGAATAAAAGGAATGCTGCCTATCGACCTGCCTTCAAACTGGATCAGCATACACCCGGGATACAGGAAAAAAGTCATTGCTTCGATGTTCCAGCGTTGCGAAGGCATTGTTAAGCGCTTTGCTGACCGGGTAACCGATGGAAAAAGTTTTTTTCATTACTGGGTATTTGTCATGCTGCCGATTGATATCGCTATAATTCCGATCACTTTCGCGTATCAGTTATACGGGCGGTTCTTTCTGGCAAAGCTTTTTATTGCCACCGACAAATGCAATGCCTGTGGTATCTGTTATGAAAAATGTCCTGCAAATGCTATCAGGATGTACGGCGCAAGGCCATACTGGACGCTTCACTGCGAAAGCTGCATGCGCTGCATCAATCTTTGTCCTGAGAAAGCCATACAGGTTTCGCATCTGCTCTTAGCGATGATCTTTATTACAGTTTCAGCGCTGCCGATATATGCTTTGATTTTCAGGTTTTTTGGCACTTTGCCGGATACTGCTTTTAAAATTACCGAAAGTTTGCTGAATTGGGGTGTTACATTGCTTATGTATATCTTAATTTACTTAGTAGTGTTTTTTCTTCTGAAATTCAAAATTTTTAATCTGTTATTTGAATATACCTCCCTGACCCGGTATTGGCGAAAATACAAAGCTCCCGGTGTTAAGGCCGGCGATTACAAAATGCCCGGCAGCAAAAAAAAATAAAAACTCAGATTTGATTTTTCTTTTCGATCCTCGCTGCGATCTGTATGCTGATTTCGTATAACAGGTACAGCGGAATGGTTACCAGCGCAAGGGTAAACGCATCCGTGGATGGCGTGATGATGGCTGCGATGATCAGTATTACTACAAATGAATGTTTCCGGTATTTCTTCAGAAATCCGGCGCTGATCAGTCCGATTTTAGCAAGAAAATAGATAAGCGCGGGCAATTCAAAGATGATGCCTGTTGAAAAGGGGATGACAGCTATGGTGGAGATATATGAGCCTATCGTAATATGGTTGGTGATCTGCGAACTCAGCTCATAGTTGGCCAGAAAATAGATGCTTAAAGGCAAAATGACGAAATACCCGAACACCAGCCCGAGAAAAAATAAAATCAGGATGTAAAAAACGATACGTCCCGAGTGTTTTATCTCATCAGCAGACAGGGCAGGGCGTACAAAGCGCCATAAGCACCAAAGTATGTAAGGAAACGCTAAAATAAAACCAGTTAAAAACGATATGACCATATGCCAGCGGAATTGCCCTGCTATGGTAAGGTTTATCAGCCTGAAATCAAAACTTTCTATGCAAAGCGAATCGGTATTCACCAGTGAGCCCAGCCTGCATAACAGCCGGTAAGTAATAAAATCCTTGTCTTTTGGATTAAGAATAATAGTATTGAAAATAAAATCCTTAAAAAAGAACGCTGCTATTGATAAAACAAAAAAAGCTATTAATGATCGGATAACGAATGCACGTACGACTTCCGCATGTTCCCAGAAAGAGGCATCTTCCTTTTTGCCGGCAAGCTGGCTCAACAGGAACTTAAACATAAAGGTAGAGATTATTTAGGCTCATTGCCTCTGTCGGATGTTGATGTATCGTTTTTACCACTCACTTCATCCAATTCGTCCATTATTTCGCTTTTCCCTTTTTTAAATTCGCCAACACCCCTGCCCAGGCCACGCATCAGTTCGGGGATTTTTTTTCCGCCGAACAGTACCAGTATGATGATGGCAATGATAATGATTTCCTGCCCACCAATGATACCAAGTAAAACAGTTTGCAAAGACATAAAAATTGTTTTTGATATTACAAACTTACACTTTTTTTACGGATTTTCAATGAATTATTAAAAATGTAAAAAAAATTATTTAGAATTTGTTTAAATAACAAAAAATCGTAGTAATTTTGTAGCCCAATAAAAAAAAATGAAACCAAAAATATTTTTTCTCTGGATTTTAATGATGCCTTCCATACTGCTGCATGCCCAGCAGGGAAGCATCAAAGGTCGTGTGCTCGATGCTGTGAACAACGAAGCCCTGCCTTTTGTCAATATTGTTATACAGGGCACAGCTACAGGAACTTCTACAGATATTGACGGCAAATACGAAATAAAAAACCTGAAACCCGGCACCTATACAATCATTGCCACTTTTGTGGGCTATAAAAACAAGATCATGTATGAAATTGATGTGAATTCTGTTTCGGCTGCAGTTGTGAACATATTGATGGAGCAAACGGTTGAAGACCTCAGCGGTGTTGAAATTAAAGCATCGCCTTTTGTAAAGAAGGAAGAAAGCCCTATTTCCATGCGCACCATCAGCGCCAATGAATTGTCGCGATATCCGGGAGGCAACCGTGATATTTCCAAAGTGATTCAATCCTTTCCGGGTGTAGCAGCTACGGTTGCCTATCGAAATGACATTATTATCCGCGGTGGCGCTCCCAACGAAAACAGGTTTTATCTTGACGGTATTGAAGTGCCTAACATCAACCATTTTGCCACGCAGGGCTCCTCGGGTGGGCCGGCAGGCATGCTGAATATTGATTTTATCAGGGAAGTGGAGTTTTCTTCGAGTGCATTTCCTGCAAACAGAGGCAATGTTATGAGTTCCATCATGGAGTTTTATCTGAGAGATGGAAATACGGATAAAGTTGGCGGAAAATTTACCATTGGAGCCAGTGATATTGGGCTCTCTCTTGAAGGGCCACTGCATAAAAATTCGTCGTTTATATTGTCGGCAAGGCAGTCATATCTTAAATTATTGTTTGGTTTGCTGAAGTTGCCGTTTTTGCCAACTTATAATGATTTTCAGCTTAAATACAAATGGAAGCCGAATAATAAAAATGAAATCACAGTGCTCGGATTGGGAGCCATTGACCGTTTTAAGCTGAATACAAAATTACAGGAGAGCGGCACCGACCAGCAAAAATATCTTTTAAGGTATCTGCCTGTAACCAATCAGTGGAACTATATGATAGGTGCCAAGTATGTGCATTTTTTTAAAGAAAGCTATCTGACCGCTGTATTAAGCAGGAATTTTCTTAACAACAAATCGAACAAGTATCAAAACAATGTTGAGGAGCAGGAAAACCTGCTTCAGGATTACCGTTCTCAGGAAGTTGAAAATAAATTCAGGATAGAGCATACAGCACGTCTTAACAAAGCTATCAAAATTAATTTCGGACTGAATGTGGAATATGATAAATACAATAATTCCACTTTCAACAAAATTGCCACACCTTTCGGGGTGGATACCATAGATTTTAAATCGGAATTTGATATGTGGCGCTATGGTGTATTCGGACAGGCAAGTTTTTTACTTTTCAGGGACAGGTTTGCCTTATCGCTGGGATTAAGAATGGACGGCAACGATTATGATGAGTCCATGAAGAACCCTCTGCACCAGATATCACCCAGGGTGTCTTTTACCGTTCGTTTAACAGATGACCTGACTCTGGTTACAAATGCAGGATGGTACTATCAATTACCGCCATATACTGTTTTAGGATACAGGGATGTAAATTATGAAATGGTTAATCGTAATAACAATGTTTCTTATATTAATGTGTATCATTTGGTGGCAGGGGTTGAATACCTCACAAAGTTTAACATGAAAATCAATGCAGAAGGATTTTATAAGGTATACAGCAAATATCCTTTCCTGGTGCGTGATTCTATTTCGCTGGCCAACCTGGGCAGTGATTTTGGTATAATCGGCAACGACGAAGTGGTGTCAACATCCAAAGGCCGCAGCATGGGTATTGAAGTGATGGCTCAACAGAAGCTATATAAAGGATTTTATGGCATCGTAACATATACTTTTGTCAAAAGTGAATTTAAAGATAAAAACAACCAATACGTATCTTCTTCCTGGGATAATGAACATATTGTGAATATTACGCTGGGCAAGTCGTTTAAGCATTATTGGGATGTAGGTGTGAAATGGAGGTTTTCAATGGGCTCGCCTTATACACCTTATGATTTTGAGGCCACCCGCACCATTGCTAACTGGAATGTCAGTTACAGGGGAATACCCGATTATGACAAGTTAAACAGCATGCGTGCCAAACCTTTTCACAGCCTTGATATCCGGGTGGATAAAAAGTTTTTCTGGAAAGTTCTTGCTTTGAGTATCTATGTTGACATACAAAATGTTTATAATTTTAAAAGCGACCAGGCACCTATAATTGATATCGTCAGGGATGAAAATGGGGAGCCTGTGATTGACCCTATAGACCCCGGAAAATATAAGGCGCAATATATTGAAAACCCAAGTGGTTCCATATTGCCAACTCTCGGGCTGATTATAGAGTTCTAGTTTAGAAAAGAAAAGCTGTAAAGAACTTACTGAACGTAGATACTAACAGCTCCGGAAGATTGCAGGGAGGATTGTATGATAAGGCTCTGTTCGCCGGTACCGTCATCAATAGCCAGCGCTGCTGTGTTTTGTGAGAGAAGGCCTTCGCTGTTCACAAAGAGCAAAAGATAATTGTAACCCAGATTTGGCAGTTCTACCTGGAGTTCTTTTTTAGTGGCTTCCAGCGTGTAGCTGTCCAGTATTATTTTATCATTTAAGACTAAAGTAACCACATCGCCGTCAATTTCTCCGCTATCCCAAAGCCAAATCGTGATGTTTTTACCGGTAACATAAATAGTTCCCTGATCCACCACCGGACGTCCTTCATATTCTGAGGGCATATTAGGCGTCAAGACAGATTTTTCGCATGAAGTCGCCATCACACTGAGGATGGCCATGATAAAAAAAGGAAAATAAAAACTTTTCATTTTGATGTGATTTTGTGGCAGTTTAACAAAGATATAAAATAAAACATATAAAATAAACAATATCATTTATTTGTCAGAATTCTTAATAAAACCTGTCAAGTTTGCTGTTTTCGCATAAAAGCATTATTTTTGATATAAATGCTAAAATTATCACATGACTTCAGCAGAAATTATAGGCCGGCATAAAAGTATTTGCAGAAAAGCTGCAGGAATGAAAATCTTCGATGCATTGTATGAACTGCAAAAAACACTTGAAAATGTAACAGTGGATGAATTTCATAACGAACTGCTGTATTGCAGGGAAACTTATTTCAATGTTTTGAAATACACCATGAAGGGCGTTGACGACCCCAAGCGTATGCTTGTTCTCAATTCATTGGTAATTATGCTGTTCGAGCTGGCTGACAAGATAAAGGAATATTATCTTGAAAAGAATAATCCGGCTCTTTATACCATGAAGAAGAAAAAAAACAACAGTGCCGAACAACTAAAAAATCAATTCAGCGGGCTAATTGAAAGTAAAAAAGTTTTGCAAGATAAAGCTACTATCGAGAATAAATTATTTTATAAAGATTTATTTGAATACATTGTTTATACAGATAAACTCAGTGATTCGGACATCATTTTTATTAACAGAATATCAAAAGAGCTGGCTAATGAATGGTATTACCTCTGCAATATTGTCAGTGCACTTACTATAAGTATGCTGAGGTACTTTGATGTGTCAAAGATGGATATGGTTTTTAAATATTATAAAACCGGCATTTCACAGGTTTCGCAACGTGCACTTGTAGGGATGGTATTATTATTTTATGTTTATGATGAAAGAGTAAACTTGTATAAAGGCTTGAATGACAAAATCAACAAAATATATGCAGAAAACGAAATACCCGAACAGGATTTGTTAAGTGTTATTATTCAATTTCTGAAGGCAAAAGATACAGAGCGTATCACACGTAAAATGAGGGAAGAGATAATTCCTGACATTCAAAAACTTACTCCGCGTATTGAAGATAAGCTTGATTTGAAAAATATACTATCCGAGGATTTTTCTGCTGACAAAAATCCCGACTGGGAATCCATACTCGAAGATGCCCCGGAACTCCTGAATAAAATGGAAGAACTTTCCAAAATGCAGCTTGAAGGAATGATGTTTTTATGAGTGCATTTTCTATGTTGAAAAATTTTGAATTTTTTGGTAGTATATCAAATTGGTTCCTTCCTTTCTGGAAAACAAACCCTGATGTTGACAACATGCTTCAGAACGAAGATAATTTATCGGGCAATGCTTTTCTTGATTTACTTGAAAAATCCACTTATATGTGCAATTCTGATAAATATTCTTTTTTACTTAACCTGAAGCTGATGCCCCAACAGCAAAAAAGCATGTTACTGAACATGTTCAATGCAGAACTGGAGGGCATGGATGAACTGGCAAGAGAGGATGAAATGCTCAATATGTCGGTAAAAAACAATACGATTATTATTCAATATATACAGGACATTTACCGCTTTTTTAAATTATATCATAATAAAGGAGATTTTGAAGACATTTTTTTAACAAAGCTTGATTTTTATAACAAAAATTTCATCAATGCTATTTGCCGCGAGCCCAAATTCATATTAAAAATTGCTGATTTTTATTTTAAAACCGAAAATTATACAGAAGCCCTTGAGGTTTTTCAGCTTTATTTAAAAACAGAAAAACCTGATATGGATATACTGCAAAAAGCAGGGTACTGCATGCAGCGGAATAAAAAATACCAGGAGGCTCTTGAATACTACCTGAAAGCTGAATTATTCGGTTCCGGGGTGCCCTGGCTTATTAAAAAAATAGCTTATTGTTACCAATGCTTACGCAATTATAACAAAGCTCTGGAATATTATAATGAAGCTTCACGATTAGAAGAAGACAATCCGCAGGTCATTATGAATATTGCCAATTGTTATCTCAACCTGGAAGATTATAAAAAAGCGCTTAATTATTATTATAAAATTGAATTTTCATTTAAGGAAAACACCGGCATATACAGGCCAATAGCATGGTGTCTTTTTGTTCTTGGCGATTTAAAAAAATCAGAGGAATATTTTCTGAAACTCATCGAATATTCCTTGGCCAATCCTTATGATTATATGAACTACGGGCATGTTCTCTGGGCAAAAGGCCAAAGAGAAGAAGCATCGGTATATTATTTGAAAAGCCTCGACAGCATGGGAAACAACTTCAGTAGATTTACCAACAGCCTGAATGCCGATTCTCAGCACTTAATAAGATACAACATTCCTAAGGAAGAAATTCAACTGATGCTCGATTACCTCAGCTTTATGCTTGAGAATAATTAATGTGCCTGTATGAACTTATTATTTTATTTTTGCAGCAAAACAAAAAAAAATGTTATGTTTAAAGTAAATGAATATTTCGGGGGCAAAGTAACATCTCTTTCTTTTGAAACTCCCGAAGGAAAAGCTACAGTTGGCGTTATTGCTGAAGGGGAATACGAATTCGGCACATCAACCGTTGAGCACATGACCGTAATTTCCGGTGTTATGCATGCCTTGCTTCCGGGTGAAACGGAATGGAAAGAATACAAAGAGTTTGATACTTTTATTGTAGCGAAAGACGTAAAATTTAAGATGAAAGTTAAGGGCGATACAGCATATCGTTGCCTGTACAGATAGTAAGACAGGTAAAGCAGTGAACAACCCTGTTAAAATTTCAGGGTAAGTTTTACCCCTCCTGATAAATTTTTAATATGGTTGTAAGCTGTCGAGTTCATGGTGGGTTCAATGCGCATACTCAGGTCGTTTGAGATGTCGAATTTGTAAAGGTGCCCGTCAACAGCGGCATCAACAATGTTGAGTATGTATAAAAGGCTGCCGAAAATACAGGTTAATTCAAAGTTACGCCGGTAATAATTCCAGTTGTCATAAAGCAGCTCTTTTGAAGAGATACCCGGGAAATAATCAGTAGCCGTACTGTCAAGCCCTGTTCGAAATACATAGGTTTCTTTATATTTATTAAACTTTGTATAATAATCATAACCCAGGTAGCCAATCACCCCAAAGCCTACATAAATGATAGGTAATTTCCAGTATTTTTTGTTATAGATTTGGCCAAGCCCCGGTAAAGCCGCCGACATCCATGCTGCTTTTCGCGGGGAGTGCAGTTTGGGTTTTATGGTGTCTTTAGCAGCCGCTACTTTTTGCTTTATGGTTTCTCTGTCAACTTCCTTAATGACGATATTCTTTTCTATGAGGGTATCGGCTTTGGTAGTATCTACGATGACTCCCTGTGAGTAAGCTTCACACGTTAGTACAGTAAGAATAAAGGGTAGTAAATATTTTAAAAAGCGAAACAACATAGTATCGTTTATTTCAACTTCTCAATGATGTTGTTTAGTTCATCATCGGAGTTGAATGAAATAACGATTTTTCCTTTACCTTTATTATTGTATTTTACATCCACAGGGGAATGAAGTTTTTCGGAAAGTATTTTTTTTGCATCATGGATTTTCTGGGGAATTTCATTTGCAGTTTCGTGCTTTTGGTGTTTTTTCTCTGAAGAATCCTTAACCATTTTTTCAACACTTCTTACAGACAGCTCTTTTTCAATGATCATCCTGAATATCTGCATTTGGAGTTTGTAGTCATCCATGGCAGCAATAGCTCTTGCATGTCCCATAGTTAATTTTTCTTCTTTCAGTGCTTTTTGAATTACTTCAGGAAGCTTGAGCAGCCGAAGGTAATTTGTTACGGTACTGCGTTTGGAGTTCACTTTCTGGCTGAGTTGTTCCTGAGTAAGGTTGCATTCTTCTACCAGACGCTGGTAAGAGAAAGCGATTTCCATAGGGTTTAAGTCTTTGCGATGTATGTTTTCTATCAACGCCCATTCGAGCATTTGTTCGTCATCGGCAATTCTGATGTAGGCCGGAATTTCTTCCATACCTGCTATTTGTGCTGCTTTAAATCGCCTTTCGCCGGTAATGAGTTGGTATTTGTCAAAACCCAGCTTGCGAAGTGTAACAGGTTGAATCATGCCGTGAATTTTGAGTGATTCGGCAAGCTCTTGCAGCTCGGTTTGATCAAACACGTCACGGGGTTGAAAAGGGTTAGCTTCTATCTGTGATAATTTAATACTGGTTACAGCGCCGGCAACATATTTTCCCATCACATCACTCTTACTTGTGATATCCGTTTCAGGATTTTCAAGCAGGGAACTTAGCCCTCTGCCTATAACGCTGTTTCTTTTTTTAGTTGACATCAGGATTGATTATTTTATCGCTTTGTTTGTATCTTGTTAAATCGTTTTTTTGTAAAATTTCTCTTGCAAGGTTGAGGTAATTTATTGCGCCTTTGCTTTCAGCGTCGTACATGATGATAGTTTCACCAAAACTGGGAGCTTCACCGAGTTTGGTGTTTCGTTGTATGATGGTGTCGAACACCATTTGCTGGAAATGGGTTTTTACTTCTTCAACAACTTGGTTTGATAGGCGTAAACGCTGGTCGTACATGGTAAGCAATATGCCTTCAATGTCAAGCTCGGGATTCATGTGCGACTGTACTATTTTGATAGTGTTAAGTAGTTTACCCAGGCCTTCAAGGGCAAAATATTCGCATTGCACTGGAATGATAACAGAATCAGCGGCGGTAAGAGAATTAATTACAATGAGCCCAAGTGAGGGGGAACAGTCAATAATTATAAAGTCATAGCAGTCTTTGATTTTTGCGATTACTTTCCGCATCATTTTCTCGCGGTAAGGCTGGTTTATAAGTTCTATCTCGGCACCTACCAAGTCAATATGGGCGGGAAGTAAATCAAGGTAAGGGGTTTTGGTATTAAGAATGATATTTTTTGGTTCCACATCTTCGATGATGCATTCATAAATGCTGGTTTTTATGTTTTTTGGATCAAAACCTACTCCAGAAGTAGCATTTGCCTGTGGGTCAGCATCTATCAGCAATGTTTTATGCTCGAGAACTGCAAGGCTGGCGCTGAGGTTGATTGCCGTGGTTGTTTTGCCGACTCCACCTTTCTGATTGGCAATTGCGATTACTTTTCCCATACAAAGTAAAAATTAGTATTCTTTTTACAAAAATAATCTCTTTTGTTTAATAGTGAAATAATGTTTTTCAAAAGTAATGCACAATATTCTCAACGGACAGTATGCTGGCTTATCCGTAAAGAGAAAACTCATTATATGGAAGGAGTGGCTTACTTGTCTGGTTCCGTTTCGCCAGCTATATCAAAGTTAACATCCGGCATTTCTTCACTGGTCAGCATCTCTTCTTCGGGTTCGGGAGCCGGTTTTTCTCCCGTATTGATAAAAGTTATGGTATCGTTAAGTCCTTTTAAAAATTTTTCAAAATCTTCACTGTACAGAAATATTTTGTGTTTTTCGTAAAAAAACTTCCCCGATTCATTGTTGAAACGTCTTTTACTTTCGGTAATGGTGAGGTAAAAGTCTTCGTTACGGGTAGATTTTACATCGAAAAAATAGGTTCTTTTCCCTGCCCTTACTGCTTTAGAGAAAATATCCCCACGGTCATTTCTTTCTTTAAATTCTTTCTCTTCCATTTTAATTCGTTTTTGGTTGTTACAAAAATAAAAAAAATCTTAATTATATTAAGAAAGGACAAATTTTTATGTAAAAAGGTTGTCAGAAAATTGATTTTATCATTTTCTGATGCCGGGAAAATATTTTTTATGGTAAAATAATGGTTGGAGCTTTCTGGGGCACAGAAATGTTTTTTTTGGCCTTATTTACAGCAATTGTTGCTGCTATTACTGAATAGGCGGGGGCAAATATAAAACCTACAACCGGAATGAAGAAAAAAACGAAATAAAAAACCATGCCGTTGGATATGGCCATTCCCCTGTTTTTGCGCATATATCTGATGCTTTCCCCAATATTCATCCTTGCTCTTTCATTTGAATAGTCTATCATAGAAAAACCGTAAAAATAACACGTAATAAAGAAAATAAAAACAGGGGCCAGCCATCTGATGATAGGAATAAACGCAATAAAAAAGAATAAGATAGTAAAACTTGTTTCTATCAGAAGGTTTCTTATTGCAATGAGAATTCCGCGTCGAATGTCTGTTAAAAATTGTTTCATGCGGAAAGGGTAATTGATGCCTGTGAGCAGTTTGTCTGTTTTTTCAGACAATATTGCAAGGACAGGAGAGATGAGCATCAGTACTATGTAACGGTAAATAGAAAAATATAAAAAGAATAAAATCACATAAAGAATTATTTTAATTGCCCATTTAAAAAAAACGACTAAATATTTCCAGAACCTTGAGGAAGTTGATGATAGACCCGTTACATCCTGCAACCACTCCGTGAACTGATTGAAATAGTGCCACCCAAAAAAAACAAGTATTATAAGCAGGCTTACATTAATGATAGCTGGCAGAAGAACATATCCCCACAATTTGTGTTTTATGATAAGTTTGTGGGCATCGGAGTATGTATTAAACCCTATACGGAAGTTTGGGAAAAGCGCCATAAGTTATGATTTGCCTTTAAAGGCTTTTTTTACATTTTTACTTATTTTTGAGATACGTTCGATATTTTCCTGTATAGGAGATTTTGTCAATCCTCCCAGGTTCATAACCGAAGTATCATGCTGATAGGAGTGTTGCTCAGGATAAATGATAATAAAACTAAATTTAATAAAGCTTTTAGAAAGTATTTTTGGCAGGGAAGATAAATAACTTGTATGTGATATCGTATTTTCACGTGCAGATATCCAGATGAGCAAATCCGTATAGTTTAAGTGATTGGTAAGTCCCTCAAGATTTTCATAGTCGCTGAAATCAACAAAGTTTGTAGCAGGTATTTTTGAATAGTCAAGATCTTGTTTTAACTGCAAAAGAGTGTCGCCCGATACAAAAACTAAAACTTTTGCCGAAAGCTCTTTTGCCAATATAGCAATTTGCCGCATCCACTTTTTGTAACCCGGTTCAAATTCGGCATTAGGTGGAACAAATATTACCAGGCGTTTGAAATAACCATAAGGGTGTAAAGCTTTTACAACAAACATCATTTGGTTATTTCGTGGCAGGACATTTTCCAGAATTCCACCGAAAATGCTTTGAGATGTGGAAGTCTGACCGTTCCATCCCAGCACAACCTTAGTAATAGTAAGCTCACTAATAGCCCGGTTGATGCCGTTAGCAACAGTAACATCAATATGTGATACCATTTGTATGGTTTGTTCTTCGGTGACTGCCTGCCGGGCAATTTCTTCTATCCTTCTGCTTTTTACAAGAATATCATAACGTGCTTCCGGTGAATCAATGTTGCCTAAAACAACATTCAGCGGGTATATTGGCTCTTTAGAATGCCTGTTTTTTATGAGGATGGCAAAGTTCATGAGTGTTTCAATGGTGTTTGGGTTTGAAACGGCAACAAGTATTCTCTGAGGGCTGCTTACATCATCCCTGATTATGCTTTTTTCAGTTTTTGCCAGCTTTCTCCCGGAATTTTCTGTAACAAACGAACTTATCAGGCAACTGATAAATATAACAAGCACAGTTCCATTTAATATGCTGATATCCAGTAATCCTAAGTTATAGCCTACGAGAATAAGGGCAATGGTTGCGGCTGCATGAGAACTGCTTAATCCGAAAAGAACATTGCGCTCGGTACCAGAAAACCCGTAGATCTTTTGTGTAGTAAAAGCAGCAAGGTATTTCGTAATTTCAGCGGTAATAATAAGTATTCCTGCAATAATCAGCGCATCATATCCATTAAGGAGTACCTTAAGGTCAACGATCATGCCAACGCTAATCAGGAAAAAGGGAATAAATATGGTATTGCCGATGAAAATTGTCCGGTTCATGAGCACGGAGGATGAAGGTATCAAAGAGTTTAAAGCCAGTCCTGCCATAAATGCGCCGATCATCGGTTCAATTCCTGCTATTTCCGCTAAAAAAGCCGATCCGAATAATACACACAAAACATAAATATATTGACCGCTGCTATCTCCAGCAATTTTCTTAAAAAACCATCTGCTAATAAGAGGAACTATCAAAAGCATGATCAGCATAAATACTGTTAACATACCTATTAAAACAATCCAAAACATCAAGTCCATTTCTCCTGTATAAACCCTGCTGATAATTGCCAGAAGCAGCAATACGGCAGTATCGGTAATAATAGTGCCCCCAATCACAGTGCTCATTACGCGGTTCTTTGTAATGCCAAGTTTGCTTGCAATAGGATAAGAAACCAGTGTATGTGTCGAAAACATGCTTGAAAGCAGAAGTGAAGCCAGGATACTGAGTTTTAAAAAATAATAACAAACAAAAAAGCCCAGCACCAGCGGAATAATAAATGTTAATATGCCGAAAACAATGCTGCGTGAACGGTGCTTTTTAAAGTCAACAAGGTCTATCTCAAGCCCAATAAGAAACATGATGTATAACAGGCCGAAGGCGGCAAACATCCCCATACCGTTTTCGGGTGCAATGATATTGAACCCGTGAGGGCCAAGAAGAACCCCTGCAATGATAAAACCCACGATGCCAGGGATATGAAGTTTCTTAAGCAAACGCGGCGCAAGAAAAATGATGATAAAAACCAGTAAAAAAATAAGGATGGAGTCGGTGATAGGGAATTGAATTTTTTCTAAAAATTCCACGACAAATTTTTCGTAAAAGTACTAAAAATATTAATAAAATTCCTGTATTCTACAGAATATTAACTTCAGGTGTAAGTTCTAAATTAAATTGTGAAAGAATGCTTTTTTGTATTTCCTGAGCAAGTTCAAGTACATCTTTCCCTGAGGCTTTGCCATAATTAATCAGAATAAGCGGCTGTTTCTCATAAACCCCAGTTTCGACTTTTCTGTATCCTTTCCAACCGCATTGTTCGATAAGCCAGGCTGCCGAAACTTTGTAACTCTCTTCACCGGTCTTGTAAAAAACAATATTTGGGTGTTCCTGCTGAAGTTGGTTAAATAATTTTTTAGTAATGACAGGGTTCTTGAAAAAACTACCTGCAGAACCAAGTTTTTTAGTACAGGGTATTTTCCTTTCGCGGATGTTTTGAATAGCTTTACTGACAGCTTGCAATGTAATTCCTTCAGGAGAGATTCGTTTAACTTCTTCTCTTACTCCGCTATAAGTAAGGTTATAAGATGATTTTTTTGATAAAGTGAAAACTATTGATGTTATCACTACTTTTCCTTTTAACTCATGTTTGAAAATGCTATCCCGATATCCAAAACGGCAATCTTTTTTTGCGAGGCTTATTTTTTGCTTGTTTTTCAGGTCAAGACATTTTACTTCCAAAATGCTATCTTTCACTTCGGTACCATAAGCACCAATATTTTGTATGGGGCAACTTCCTACCTGCCCGGGTACCCCCGTTAGGTTTTCAAGCCCATAATATCCATTGGCAACACAATATGTCATCAAGTCTTCCCATAATTCCCCTGCAGCGGCTTCCAAAGTAATGGTATCAGTATTTTCATCAACTCTAATAATCCCTTTGTTGGCAATATGTGCCACTAATCCTTCAAAATCTTTCGTAAAAAGGATGTTGCTACCTCCGCCCAGGAGCAAAAGAGGCATCTTATTTATTATGTCTGAACCTAAAAGTTCAATGAAATCATTGTCGTTTTTAATTTCTATAAAATTCCGGGCTTTTACGTCAATACCAAAAGTATTGTATGGCTTTAGCGATATGTTTTCCTGAAACTGTAGCATCCGATTATCTTTTTGTATTGTTATGCTTACAGGCGGCCTCTATAAAAGCTGAGAAAAGGGGATGTGGATTCAGGACAGTACTTCGGTATTCCGGATGAAACTGCACTCCAATAAACCAGGGGTGTTTAGTGTATTCCATTATTTCAACCAGTTGATTTTTTTCGTTTATTCCTGCAGCTATCATTCCTTCTTTCTCAAACTGTTCAAGGTAATAATTGTTAAATTCATAGCGATGACGGTGACGCTCTGCTATTTCTGATATTTTGTAAATGCTGTATGTTTTAGTGCCTTCCTTAATGCTACATTCGTATGCTCCGAGACGCATCGTGCCGCCTTTGTTTGAAACTTTTTTTTGCTCTTCCATGATGTCTATTACGGGATGAGAAGTAGCAGGATTCATTTCTGTGGAATGAGCGTCATTCATATATAAAACATTACGGGCAAATTCCACAACAGCGCATTGCATGCCAAGACAGATTCCCAAAAATGGAATGTTCTTTTCCCTGGCATAGCGTATGGATGTGATTTTTCCTTCAATGCCTCGTTCTCCGAAGCCGGGAGCCACTAATATCCCATTCATGCCCTCAAGTTGTTGAGGAACGTTTTCCGGAGTGATATGTTCTGAATGTACCAGTTTCAAATTCACTTTGCACTGCAATGATGTTCCTCCATGGACAAAAGATTCGAGAATGGATTTGTAGGCATCTTTCAGCTCAACATATTTTCCAACCAGGGCAATGTTTACCTGTGAATGAGGGTTTTTTAATTTACACAGGAATTTATTCCATTTATCCAGGTCAGGCTCTTTGTCGTAAGGCATTCTTGTTTTCTCAAGTACTTCCACATCAAGCATTTCTTTGTGCATAAGCAAAGGTACATTATATATCGTTTCCGTGTCTATGGATTCGATGACGGAACGCGGGGAAACATTACAAAACAGTGCGATTTTATATTTCAGCCCATCACTGAGAGGTTTTTCGGAACGGCATACAAGTATGTCGGGCTGAACTCCCAGTTCTAAAAGAGTTTTAACAGAATGTTGTGTCGGTTTTGATTTTAATTCTCCGGCAGCAGCCAGGAAAGGCACTAATGTCAGGTGAATGACCACGCAGTTATTTTCTCCGAGTTCCCATTTCATCTGTCGTACAGCTTCAATAAAAGGCAGTGATTCTATATCACCGACTGTGCCTCCAATTTCAGTAATAATAAAATCCCATTTGCCTTCTTTAGCCAGCAAACGGATACGGTATTTTATCTCGTCGGTGATATGGGGAATTACCTGAACGGTGTCGCCCAGATAATCACCGCGTCTTTCTTTTTCGATAACAGCCTGATAAATTCTCCCTGTAGTGATATTGTTAGCCTGTGATGTGGAAACATTGAGAAAACGTTCGTAATGCCCAAGGTCCAGGTCGGTTTCAGCACCGTCATTTGTTACAAAACATTCTCCGTGTTCGTAAGGATTAAGGGTGCCGGGGTCAATATTAATATAGGGGTCAAATTTTTGAATGGTTACCGAATAACCACGTGCCTGAAGTAGTTTTGCCAGAGAAGCGGAAATAATACCCTTTCCAAGAGATGAAACAACTCCACCTGTGACAAAGATGTATTTTGTCTGTTGCATAGTTGTATTATTAAGAAACAAATTAAAACATAAAAGAAATATCGTGAAAGACCATATTCATTATTTTATTAACAGCATAATACACCTTATAGCAAATGCTTTTGCTCATTATGTTCTGATTGTAAGAAATTTTTAGAGTTATTAAAGGTAATTTGTTAAATAATTGTTGGTTTTTTTGCCTGATTGTATTGAACCCTGATTTAAATTTTTATTAATATTGCTGTCTGATGACAATTTATTTTTGATAAGATAATGGATAGAATTAAACACATTGGTTTTGATAATGAGGAATACCTTAAGGAACAAACTACAGCTATTCTTGAACGGGTAAGCCGCTTTGACGATAAATTATATTTGGAATTCGGAGGTAAAATTCTTTATGATTATCATGCAGCAAGAGTATTACCGGGATTTGACCCCAATGTAAAAATGAGATTACTTCAACTTTTAAAAGACAAAATTGATGTAATCATGTGTATTCATGCAGGAGATATTGAGAGAAAAAAAATAAGGGCAGACTTCGGAATTACTTATGATGTGGATGCACTGAAAACCATAGATGATTTCAGGGAATGGGGCTTGGATGTTACGGCTGTGGTTATTACCCGCTATCAGAACCAGCCTACTGCAAGATCCTTTAAAAACAAATTAGAGTTAAGAGGGGTAAAGGTATATTTACATTACCCTACAAAAGGGTATCCAACAGATGTTGACCTGATAGTAAGTGACCAGGGATATGGTGCTAATGAATACATCTGCACAACACATCCCATTGTGATTGTAACTGGTCCCGGTCCTGGCAGTGGCAAACTTGGAACATGCCTGTGCAACCTGTACCATGAATATAAAAAAGGAGTCAAAGCCGGGTATGCAAAATTTGAAACATTTCCAATCTGGGACTTGCCATTACAACATAAGGTTAATGTTGCTTATGAAGCTGCAACAGCAGATCTGAAAGATGTTAACATGATTGATACACACCATCTGAAAGCTTATAATGTTGAAGTCGTTAACTATAACCGTGATATTGAAGCGTTTCATCTTCTGAAAAGGATACTTGAAAAAATAACGGGAGGAGAATCCATGTATAAATCTCCCACGGATATGGGTGTTAACCGGGCAAGCTCTGGGATTGTTAATGAAGATGTTATTTCCGAAGCTGCTCATCAGGAAGTTATTCGCAGATATTTCAGGTGCGCTGTGGAGTATGCTTTAGGCCTTATAGATAAAGACACTCTTGAGCATATCAACAATATAATGAAAAAAGTTGGTGCACATGTTGAAGACAGGAAGGTTGTGCTCCCTGCAAGGGAAGCTGCAAAAAGTGCAATGGAAAGTGGAAAAGGAAATGCAGGTTTATTTTGCGGAGCTTCTATTGAATTAAATGACGGCACCATTATAACCGGTAAAAATTCTCCGCTTCTCCATGCCTCTTCAAGCTTGATATTAAACGCCTCAAAATATCTTGCGGGCCTGCCCGATAGTATGTGCCTCATACCCCAGAACATTATTGACTCGGTAACTTATCTTAAAAAAGATATTTTAAATGGTAAAATGGTCAGCCTGAATTTGGATGAAACGCTTATAGCGCTTGGGATAAGCGCTATATCAAATCCTGCCGCACAGATGGCAATGGAAAAACTAAAGCATCTGCGTTATTGTGAAGTTCACCTGACTCACATCCCAACTCTTGGCGATGAAGCGGGACTGAGAAAATTGAAAGTAAACCTGACCTGCGACCCTGAATATTCAAGCAAAAGCCTATTTATAAGCGAATGAATTTATTGGTAGTTGTGTTTAAACCATCTGTTCGATTTATTATGACTTAAATGTTGAACCATTTTTGAAGTAAAACATTGTCATTTTCAAATGTATTAATGCACTTAAACTCATTTGTTTTTGGGAAGTATTTATAGTTTTCTGACCATTTTTTAAAGTTTTTCGCTACTTTATTAATCGCATCAATTATAAAATATAGTTCTGTGTTGGACATGGTTGGGTGTAAGGACAGGCGGATCCACCCGGGCTTTTCAGAAAGGTCGCCATGAGTGATTTTGGAAGTTATATGTTTGGATTTCTGGTAACTGACATCAAGCAGAAAATGCCCATAAGTTCCTGCACAGGCACAGCCGCCTCGCACTTGAATTCCAAAACGGTCGTTAAGCAGTTTTACAGCAAGGTTATAATGTAACCCGTCAATATAAAAAGAAATTACACCAAGCCTATGCCTGATATTATCAGCGAGGATATGAATGCCGGGAATTTTCGGAAGTTTGGAAAAAGCTATTTTAAGCAATTCTTCTTCGCGTTTCATCATATTTAGAGTGCCCATTTTATTTTTCAGCTCAATACATAATGCTGTCCGGATAGCCTGTATAAATCCAGGAGTTCCTCCGTCTTCACGGGCTTCAATATCGTCAATGTATTTGTATTGCCCCCAGGGGTTAGTCCAGTCAACGGTGCCGCCCCCGGGTTGGTCGGGCGCATAGTTAGGGTATAATGATGAATCAAAAATCAGTACCCCTGAACTGCCGGGGCCACCAAGAAATTTATGTGGTGAAAAATATATGGCATCGAGTTTTTCAAAAGGGTCGGCGGGATGCATATTGATGTCGCAGTAAGGTGCCGAAGCAGCAAAATCAACAAAGCAAACTCCGCCATATTGATGCATAAGTTTTGCCATTGCATGATAAGGAGTTGTTATTCCTGTTACATTTGAACACGCTGTGAAGGAACCTATCTTGAATTTACGGTTTTTGTACTTTTTAAGTTCTTTTTCCAATTGATTCAGGTCCACAAGCAAGTCTTTGCCAGGGCTTACCAAAATGACATCCGCATTCGTTTCATACCATGATGTATGGTTGGAATGATGTTCCATGTGGGTAATAAACACCACCGGTTTTTCCCTTTGTTGAATGCATTTGCTTTTGTTTATCATCCCGCAGCTGCGTAAACCAAGAATGCGCTGTAGTTTATTGACAACGGCTGTCATACCAAAGCCTGCAGTGATAATAACATCGTTGGAGGAGGCATTTACGTGTTCTTTTATCTTATGATGTGCCAGATGGTATGAAAGAGTCATCAGGGTGCCTGTTTTAGTAGTTTCCGTGTGCGTGTTTCCTACATAAGGCCCGAAATTGTGTGTAATTTTTTTTTCAATAGGTTGATACAGCCTACCGCTGGCAATCCAGTCGGCATATATCATTTTAACTTTCCCGTAAGGCGTTTCAAAAATCAAATCGTTTCCAATGATGTTTTTTTTGAAAGCAGCAAAATGTTTTTCAAGAGAGGTCATTTAAAGATTAAATATTAATGTTACAATTTACTCATCATCATTTTCTTTTTCTTCATCTGCACCGATTTTTTTTAGAAAATCTTTTTTACGTTTTTCGGTGGAGATTATAAAAGCATACTGTGGCATTTTGTCTTCTGCTTTGAGAATATTTTTATTCTTGCTCATCGCTTCTTTCAAAAGGTCGTTATAAGTTTTTTTGGAAGAATATGATTGGAATTTATTCTGTGCGTAGTTGAAATAATACCAGTCGTTCTCCACTTCAAAATACATATTGATAATGCTCCCGCTTCTTTTGCGGGAAATTTCGATAGAACCATCAACATATTTGTTAACCTGATTTTCGTTCATCATGGTTATGCCGATTGAGCCTTCGGATACAAGGGAGCGCGACTTGGGGTTCCATTTAAATTTAATATCTGAAATCACCAGGGTGTGCTTCATTTCATCGGGAATATTTTTAAATCTTCCTGCTAAACTGAGTTGACTGATAAGGTCGTCGGCTTTTTTTGGTCCAACCATAAAGCGCATGGCATTATAAAATTTATCTTCTGACGGGTCAGCGGGTTCGAGGTTCCCATCATTGATTATTTCAGAAGCAAACATTTGCCAGGCGTCTTTTTCAAAGAAAAAATCAAGATTCAGGGTCAAGTCAAAAAAGGTGTTTTTGTCAATCAGGTTATTTTTTACTGTGCCATAAGACTCCAGATTAACCCTGCCGAGGTTGGCTCCGAGATTCACTTTCCCTTCTCCGAATATTTCACAGTTTTTACGGTCAAGATAAATATAGTTGGCTGCCGGAATGTATTTGGCTGAGGAATCAATTAACGGCCCTACATAATATCTTTGTGTTTCTTTGTCATAGGTTATTTGTCCTGAGGCAGTAATTACTTCTCCATCGTTAAAACGATTTTTATATTGCTGGAATGCCGCATAAACCATTGTTGAATCATCTCCAATATATAAACCCATGCCCAATTCATTTCCTGTTGTTCCTTTGACGTATTCTTTAGGTTTTTCACCAATAGGTATAGCTACATTTTCGGGGTCAATATCACTTGTAAAGCGCAACAGGCGGCGCGGCATAGTATCACAATCGTGTTTTATTCCGGCCCCTCCATCGAAATTCAGAAAGTCATTCCCCGCACTCATGGTAACTTTACCTGCAAAAGTAAAGTATGGACTAAGGGTAAAACCGGTTTCTTCTTTTATGTCGCCATAAGCAACGCTTTGTCCCGATTTATCCACTTCGATGGCGTGCATAAATATTTTTTGATTTTCCTTCAGTTCGTCAACATAATCAAGATACCCGGAACCTTTATAAATTTTTCGTGAAAGAATATCTGCCGTAACATCATAGAGGTAGTAATATTTCAAATCGGTATTGGCAATAATTTTTGCGTTTTTTAAAGTCAGCATTTCAGCTCTTTTCAGTATGGTTACTTTGCCAGAATCAGGGAAAATAGCAGCGTCAGCAACATGAATTACCGGGACATCATTTGTATAAATGATATTTTCCGTGAGGTGATAATAAGCTGTCGGCGCATAAAAATTAAGAGAATCCTGTGTCGGGTATTCAGAAACAAAATAAGATTCTGTAAATTCTTCGTCAGCAAGTTCCATCAGTGTTTTATTTTTTAAGTAGGAATAGTCATTTTTCAGGCTGCTTTGTAACATCAGTTTGTCTTTATCCATATACCAGTCGAAGTTATACATAAAGCAAGCATAGTTGTTAAAAGGAAAAGTAATTTTTGAGTTTTCATCATTTGATTTGAATTTTCCCAGTTGTTTGTCGAAATCAATATCTACATTGAAGTTATCGGTTTTTAGCACCAATTCGTTTAAATCCGGTGTTTTAAATTTAACATTTGTTGTATCGGAATTAAAAGCATGGTGCCTTAATTTATAATTCTTCGATTGCATTTCCACTTTTCCAAAAATCATGATTCCATTAGCTGATAAACCTTTGGGAGATAATGATAACCCTCCTTTAAGTATGGTGTTATTGGCAAAAAGGTCAATAGGTTTTGAACTTTGATAAACATTCATAACATCATAATAGGGGTGCCATCTTACTTTTACATCTTCAGCATATACCGCTGGATACTCAACCGGAGTGTTTTTTTCGGCAATGGTATATTGATAAGCATTAGCAAGCATTGAGTCGGGGAAAAAGATGATATCGTTTGAACGTGTTACTGAAGTGAGGTATTTCAGGGTGCCTTTCCCAAGGAATCCTTTATAGCTAAGGTCAATTATTGAGTCATAAGTGCCTTTCCCGCTGTATGCTTTGAATCCTTCTTTCGGCGTGGTAATCACAAAGCCCAGTGAATAATCAGGTTGAACTTTTAATGGTTCTGTTATATCGGGAAAAATACCTGCAGAGACGAGGTATCCCTTAAATTGCTTTCTTTCGCTTTCATAATTATCAAGAGTGTCAATACGGAACGGCAGCAAACGGTAGTAAAAACGATCACGGGAATAGACTTTGTTGAAAATGAATGGTTTGTCATAATAAACATAAGCATCTTTTTTGCTAATGAACGATGGATAATCGGCAAAAGGTTTCAAACCGGATTTGTTGTTGGGATGGTCTATAAGGATTTCTCCGGTAAGGTTTTCTATCACTGTTCTAACTTTTACAAGGGGGTGGTGTCCGTAGATGTCAGTAGGTTTTGACCGGTCTTGAACCTTAAAGCTCATAGAGTCAATCATGTCCATGTCGAACTTAAATTTATCATAACTGAACTGGAATTTTTTTCCATAGAAATCAAACAGTCCGGCATGTACCCTTCCATCAAAGGTGAAATCTCTGTTTTTCCTGAGTATGACTTCCTGTTCGTAAGGGTCAACGTACACAAATTGAGAATCACTAAGGTAAATACGTGCCACTCCCCGAAGTTTCAGTTCATTATTAAGCAGGTTAAGAGTGCCATTACTTTTGGATGATATGATGGAGTTAAATTGTATTACGTCGTAATCTGTTTTTCCGGCTTTGGCATTAATATAATTATAGATACGGTCTTTTAAAGCAACAATTCCTTCTTCGAAATTATAAACAATAAATCCCTTTTCCGCAAAGTTATAAAGCATCACCTGCACCTGTTCTTTGTTGATTTTCATCTTTCTTACCACATCGGCTTCGGTAAAAGTTTTTGTCCCTTTCTGGTCAGCAATTTGTTTCAGCAAAACCAGGGGGTGCACTTCATCCATACCCCTGAGTTTTTCCCATCTGAGCTCATTATAATAATTGTCGGATTCAAAAACGGCATTGCTTTCACTTTCAGCCCCCCTGATATGTGTAAAGTCAATCAGAGGCTGGTCAAGTTTCCAGTATAGCGCTTCGAAATACATATCAAGCTTGTGGTAAGTATTGACGTAAGGGCTTTTTGTTATGCCAATATTGTCACGAATCATGCTTAACTCTCTTTCTTCATTATTGAATTTCATTGTAAGTCCGGGGTGAAAAATGGAGTCGTTACCAATATAAATTACTATAGCAGCACGGTCGGAATTTATAGTGTTTTTGCGCATTATGAACCCTTTGGATGAGCATTTTACAAAGCGCTTATTGTCTTTCTTAATATAAATGTAGGCGTTTTGTTCTGCAGTACCTTTCCCAATAAGCTTTTCACCGTGCATGGCAAAACCGCCCTCAAAATCAACATCCTTGAAGATTTCTTTAAGCTCAAGACGGTTTTCAAAAGAGGTGAAACGGGGGTATGAAATACGTTCTTCACTTACATCGGCAAAAACTTTTTCTGAAAGGCTTCCTATAAGCGGGCGCTGAAAAAAAATTGTGTTATAAAAAGTAACGGTGTCCACATCAAATTCCGACTTAGTGAGTTGTATTTCGTATGACTTATGAATTTCAGCATGGACTTCTTCCCATGCAATGCCAACCCTGTCCCAATAAACATTTCCGTTTTTTCCAATCCATTTGTTTAGGGTAGGATAGAATCTTCCCTGAGTGCCATAGATGCAAGTGCTGTCATTTTTTTTGACACAGGTGAGGTCAAGGGATGGAAATTCAAAATAAGGAATGGAGTCGTATTTATAAATATAGTCGGATGTATTAGCTTTCCAGCAAACAAGTTTTGTTTCATAAAGGTAGTTTTTTTTAAGCATCAGGTTGGTGGCATCAAGTACAGCCATAAAACGGATGCTGTTGGTCATGCCTGCAAGTTTACGTAAGCTGTATTGCCACTCCTGATAGCTTTCTGATGGCAGGTTGGAGTTGTGAAAATTAATACATGCCCGAAGATATTCCAGAAAGTTAGGATAGGGTTTCATTTTTCGTTTCAGCATTACATTGCAGATTTCGTAAATAGAGTCTTTTTCTTCCTTGTCAAATTTGTTGTTCAGCCACAAATCAGAAAACTCTGTCATAAGAGTTTTTCCGGCATCTTTTAGTTCGCTGGATGAAACCGAT
Organism: Bacteroidales bacterium; assembly: GCA_023228145.1. Lineage (NCBI taxonomy): Bacteria > Pseudomonadati > Bacteroidota > Bacteroidia > Bacteroidales > Bacteroidales bacterium. Next base: position 27,745 of record JALOBU010000013.1, read on the forward strand.
TGAAACATATCCGTGAGCTCTTTAATAAATGTTGCCGGTTCTTCAGAGAATTTCTTTCCCGGCTGTGCAAGCATAGGTAATGAGGTCAATAATAAAAGTGCAGAGAGAATATATTTTTTCATAATAACATAATTATTCTTTTTTATAAACCGAAGCACACCAGTTATTCGTGTTTATATAACGTAAAAATTTTAAAGCAAATTGTGAAGCTTTTTTATTGATGATACCAAGGTCGGTTTCGTAAAAACCGCTTAAGATAATAAGCCCGTTTGTGTCCAGGCAATTACTATAAGAAGGTATTTCATCAAGAAGCACATTACGGTTAATATTTGCAAGAATAAAATCATAATGCCGGTTTAATAGCATGGAAATATTTCCATACAGCACTTCAATCTGTGATGTGTTATTGTGCAAAATATTTTCCTTTGCATTTTGAAATGCCCATTCTTCGTTGTCAATGGCAGTGATATGAGCGGCTCCAATTTTACAGGCAAGTATTGCCAGTAAGGCAGTTCCGCATCCTACGTCAAGAACGTTTTTGTCTGCGATATTTTGTTCAAGCAGCAATTTAACCATCATTGTCGTAGTTTCGTGATGCCCGGTTCCAAAAGACATTTTAGGTTCAATAATAATTTCATACGTCATGCCTTTTTTAGCAGGATGAAACGGAGCCCTTATATAACAAATATCTTCAATAACTACAGGTTCAAAATTACTTTCCCATAAGGCATTCCAATTTTGCGATTGTATGGTTTTAAACTCGTATTCAATTTTTATTTCAGGGTTTCGAAAGATATCAAGCTCTTTAAAAGTATCTTTATTAAAATTAACTTGAGGGATATAAGCCGAGAAGTTACTTTCTTTTTCCTCAAAGCTTTCAAAACCATAGTCTGCAAAAGCAGCCATAACAATATCGGAGTACCTTTGAGGGAAAACAGTGTATGACACTTCTGTATAATTCATTATTCTACCGGTAATGATTTTACGATGCTGATAAAATCCCCGGCTTTAAGAGATGCACCGCCGATAAGTCCTCCGTCGACATCTGTCATTGCAAAAAGCTCCCGTGCGTTTTGTGCATTGCAACTGCCACCATAAAGTAATGTCATATTTTGCGCTGTTTTTCTCCCGAATTTAACATCAATCAGTCTCCTGATAAACGAATGCATTTCCTGTGCCTGTTCAGGTGTAGCGTTCAGGCCGGTACCGATAGCCCACACAGGTTCATAGGCGATGATTATCCTGCGAAAATCACTTTCATTTAATTTAAACACTGTTTCGTTGAGCTGCCGCCTCACTACTTCAAAAAATTTATTTGATTTTCTTTCTCCTATAACTTCCCCTATGCAAAATATTGGAACTAAATTATATTTTAAGGCTATTTCAACTTTTTTAAGTAAGGTTGCACTGTTTTCATGAAAATACTGTCTTCGTTCCGAATGGCCAATAATGACAAATTTTGCCCCCGTGGATTGTATCATAGCGGCAGATACTTCTCCGGTATAAGCGCCTTTTTCTTCAGTATGGCAGTTTTGAGCGGCGACGAATATTCCTTTATATCCTTTTGTTAATTCTTTGCATAAAGCAAGATACGGAAATGGCGGCGACAGGATGATAAGTATGTTCTCATGAAAACGCTTTTCTTCAGCGCCGGATAGCATGGAGGTTATTTCTTCAATAAGCTGTTGTGCTTCCGGTAATGTTTTGTTCATTTTCCAGTTGCCGGCTACAATTTTTTTTCGCATGATTTTGGATGTTTAACTGTATTAGCAAAAATACAGTTTAACAGCTTACTATTTTTATGAAAATTAAAAAAAATATCAGAATTTTATTAACGGATAACTGAAATTTCTGCTTTGGGGATTTGAAACTTAATTGTTTAAATTATTCGAAAAAGATATTATTTATCATTAAAAAACACGGCAAGCCAAATACAATTTGGTTCAGCGGAAGTGTAAATAACTTTGTGCCTGCAATGTGCAGGAATGTATAAATAATCGCCTTTGTGGAGATGTTTGATGCTGTTATTTTCAAATTCCAGCGTTGCTGCACCTTCAAGCAGGATCACCCATTCGATTTCTTTCTGGTCGAACCAGCCATCGGCAGGTGATGTTTGACCAGAAGAAATAATCTGTTCTATTTTAATATTATTACCTGAAAAAAGAGTATTGAAGATTTCTTTTTTTTCGGTTAAAGAATGTTTGAAAATATTCCCTTCGTGGAGTTCCATTTTTTTATTAAAGTTCTTCAATTATTCCTTTTCCCTGTCGCACAAGCACAGGCTCACCCGTGGTGCAGTCAACCACCGTAGAGGCTTCATTATCGCCATAGCCGCCGTCAATAACAATATCTACCAGTTTGCTGAATTTTTCGTGTATCAATTCGGGGTCGGTGGTGTATTCAATAATTTCGTCTTCGTCGTGTATGGAGGTTGACATGATAGGGTTACCGAGTATTCGTACAATTTCTTTCGCAATATTGTTATCCGGAACACGAATACCTATGGTTTTCTTTTTGCTTTGGAAAATACTCGGGACTTTGTTGTTGGCTTCAAGAATGAAGGTGAAAGGCCCAGGCAGGGCTTTACGCATAAGCTTATAAACAGGTGTAGATATAGGTTTAGTATATTCCGACAAGTGACTGAGGTCATAACAGATGAATGAAAAATTGGCTTTTTGAGGATTGACGCCTTTAAGGCGCGCTATGCGCTCAATGGCTTTGGGTTTGTAGATATCACATGCCAGCCCGTAAACGGTATCGGTAGGATAAATAATGATGCCTCCGTTTTGAATACATTCCACCACAGTCCTGATACAGCGTTCGGATGGATTTTGAGGGTAGATTTTTAGTAACATGTGTTTGTATAAAAATGGGTAAGTTACTTACATCGCACCGCTACAACCACTTACCCTTGCTACCTTCCGGTCCTGGGGGAGTTTGCAGGAGCTGGTCGTATAAGACTTACCCGCTGCAAATGTAAAAAAAAATCATCAAACAGTATAATTTTATTATTTTTGCTCTAACAAACTTTTACCTATGGAACAAAATATTAATACCAGAACAGAATTTCAGCCTGTAAATAAAAACAAAGAGAAACTTAAATATGCCATTAAGCATGGGTTGATGCTTGCCGGCTCTTTAATACTTTTCGATTTAATTATGTATATTTTTGATTTATCAGGCTTGGGAATGTTTTTCGGTTTTTTTGTTTTACTGGTTTCTTTGGCTTTGTATTTCAGCTTCTTTATAGGGGGCGGCAGGAAATACAGAAATCAATTACATAACGGATACATTAATTACTCCAGGGCTTTTGTTTTTTGCCTGTCGATGGCAGTCGTTATGGTTATTGTTTTAACAATTTATTATTTTCTTTTTTATTATTTTTTCGACCCTGAACGTGCCACAAATGAAGCACAGAAAGCTATAGAAGTCATTTCTGAGAATCAATATATTCCTGATGATGAAAAAGAAAACATCATTGGAAAAATGCTGGAAAATACAAAGCCGGTAAATATAATGGTCAGAAGTTTAATAAACAACACTATTACATCAGTTATTCTGGCAGCTATTTCTGCTTTATTTGTGCGCAGAAAAGAAAAAATTACCGAAGTATTATAATCATATTGTGATGAATCTTTCAATCATAGTACCCTTATTTAACGAAGAAGAATCTTTGCCTGAGCTTTGCAGTTGGATAAACCGTGTTGCCGAGGAACAGAAATATATATACGAAATTATTCTGGTTGATGACGGAAGCAATGATGATTCATGGAATGTAATAGAAAAACTTTCTACTATCAATACCAATATTAAAGGGATTAAATTCCGCAGAAATTATGGCAAGTCGGCAGCGCTAAATGTAGGTTTTGAAGCGGCACAGGGCGATGTTGTAATTACCATGGACGCCGACCTGCAGGACAGCCCTGAAGAAATTCCCGGATTATACAGGATGATTGTTGAAGATAATTTCGACATGGTTTCGGGGTGGAAAAAAGTACGCCATGACCCATCTTTATCAAAAAACATTCCCTCGAAATTTTACAACTGGATGACCAGTCGTATGTCGGGAGTGAAGTTACACGATCATAATTGCGGCCTGAAAGCATACCGCTTGAATGTTGTGAAAACTATCGAAGTCTATGGTGAAATGCACCGCTATATTCCTGTGATAGCCAAATGGGCAGGATTTAAAAAAATCGGAGAGAAAGTGGTGGAACACCGCAAACGTAAATACGGCACTTCAAAATTCGGAATGAACCGCTTTATGAACGGCCCGCTTGACCTTTTGTCTATCATGTTTGTTTCCAAATTCGGCAAAAAACCCATGCATCTTTTTGGCACCGTCGGGACCATCATGTTTATTTTAGGTATGGCTGCTGCAGTTGGCATTGGTATTCAGAAAATCTATTACCTCAACTCCGGGATAAAAGCCCCTTTGGTAACCGACAGCCCCTATTTTTATATTGGCTTGGTGGCAATGATACTTGGAACTCAGCTATTTTTAACTGGTTTTCTGGCCGAAATGGTAGCCCGCAGCTCACACGACCGCAACAAATATCATATTGAAAAACGTTTGAATATTTCATGATAATATACATTATCAAATTAAAATATTAGTGCCACTTTTTTAGATACAAAAAAATTCCTGCTGCGTAAAACAAGAAAAAATACGCCCTGTTTGACACCTGCGGGTTCCCATCTCATCATATGATTGCCTTCTGTAAGTACCCCTTGAGAGATAGTTGAAATTTTATGCCCGATACTATTATAAACTTCTAAAAAAATATGTTCTGAGTTTGATGGGACAAAAAAACTAATATCTGTGTATGTGTTAAATGGATTAGGGTAATTATTCAATAACATATTATTGTCAGGTTTTGAGTTTGCCAGTATCCCAGCAACACCAACAGCAGGACACCCGGCCTCAAGCCAGGCATTATAAATGAGTTCGGCAATAGCGTGAGAAGCATTCTTAAATAATCTTATTGTGAAGTTTTTGGTTTTGTTCCAGAGAGCGGCCTTGTAAGTGGATGAATAATAATTTGATGAGAGGCTTGTTGCGTGGTCATCGGCAATTATAATAGAATCAACCAGCTTATAGTTTTCATAAAGATAATCAAACACATATTGATTGATGTTTGCAATTATCTTTACAGTATCACCTGTATAAACAATCTGTGAGTTATTGTAATTTATCGTCGTAGATTCGTATCTTGAATGTATTCCATCGTTACCACTGTATTGTCCGTTGTAATTTTTTGTAATATGCAGTGGCATGTGTCCGTCAGCAACATAGTGCCCTAGATCTGCAGCATAAAACACTGCTTCTTCCCAGTCATTTCTTTGCATGGCTTTTTTCAAAGAATCATAAGTTGCGAGTGTTGCCCAGGGCAAAATTCCCTGATTCATAACAAAGTATATTCCACGCGCTACAATTACAGAATCCCATGTTTGTGGAATAGTTTGTGTGGTCGTAAATTCAAAATAATTGTCAATATCAATATAATGTTTTGGTGCCTCAGTCGGGTCATTTTCTTTTCTATCGTCTGCATCAGATGCGTGATCAGCAATGTATTGAGTCCAGTTATAAAATTGAGACATTTGAGTATAAAATGACAAAGACGAATTATAACTGATTTTATAATGGCCTGTATATCCCCAGCTGACAAGTGTCAGTGTAATCAGAACGGCTGCCATCATATGAAAAAAACGTTTCAATATCAAAATATTTTTTCAAAAATAATGAATAATTAGCTGGACAGGAAATAATATTCAAAAAGTTTGATGTGTTATTCAAAAAAATTTTCAGCTCCCGGGTAAAAATAATCCTGCTGGGCTTCTTTTGGGTCAAATATATAATATACAACTTCTGCAGTCGAACACAATTCATTTTTTGAATTATATAACTTCACATCAATTTTAGCAAAATTCTTTACACTTTTGGTGAATTTGGCTTTTACAAGAACCGGGCCTGAGTCAATATATACGGGGTAAAGGTATTTAATATCCATTCTGCTCGTTACTCCTGTCGTTTCAAGTTTTACCTGAACAACCCAACTGGCAATTTCATCAATCAGGGTTGCTTGAATACCGCCATGTAAAACATTGTTATATCCCTGAAAAATGTTATGGGCTTGCCACTCACAACATATAAAATCTTCATCTTCATAAAATTCCATCTGCAATCCGGAATTATTTTCAGGAGAACAGCCGAAGCAGAAAAACCCGGGTAATTTAACATAAGGATTTTTAATCTTTCTCATAAAAACTCTTTTTACAAAAATATCATTTAATTTTATGCCATAAATTAAGTTGCTTATGAAGCGTATTTATTTATTATTTTTTGCCTTAATATTTATTTCGTGCAATACCCCCAAAAAGCTTGCAATACAAAAAATAGCTACCTTCAAAAAAATGGAATGGCTTACCGGTAAATGGAAAATCATGTCATCTACATATATTTACGAAGAAAACTGGACAAAGGTTAGCGACACATTGTACGCAGGCGAAAGCATTATGCGAATATCACTGGATACCGTTCTGTATGATATTATGAATATCAGGGCAGGGGAAAATTATATTTTTTTAAGCAGTAAAAGTAAAATTTCAAGCAATGGCAAACTAAATATTTACAAACTCACAAAAATATCAAAAGATAAAATAATTTTTGAAAATCCCGGAAACACAGAACAAAGCAGCATTACATATTTTCAGAAAGGGCCACTGATAATGAATATTCTGATTGAAGGCAAAGAAAGGTCGGTTGAAAGTTATGATTTGAGAAAACTTACAAAATGATGTGTTTATTGTAAAAAAAATGTAAAAGCTTATTCATAGAGAAAAAAAATTTATCTTTGCACCTCTAAATTTGAGTTTATGGCAAAAAAATCCGATAAAACCGAAGATAAAATTGTTGCTGTAGAAGAAGCCCTCAGCAGGGGAGAACAATTTTTTGAAAAAAACAAAAATTTATTATTTTATATTCTTTTAGGCATACTGGTTGTCGTAGGAGGAATTTTCCTTTACAATAAATTCATTCTGGCCCCTAAAGAACGTGAAGCACAGTCAGTGTCTTTTTATGCTGAAATGTATTTTGAAAAAGATTCCCTTGATCTGGCAATCAATGGCGACGGCACCAATCCCGGATTCCTTCAAATCCTTGATGATTATGGCTCAACAAAACAGGGAAACCTTGCAAAATATTACTTAGGGATTTGCTATTTAAAAAAAGGGGAATTTAAAACTGCTATTGATTACCTGAAAGATTTTGATGCAGACGACCATATTGTTGCTCCTATGGCCATCGGTGCTACAGGCGATGCTTATATGGAACTCGGTGACACCGATAAAGCCATAGAATTTTATCTGAAAGCGGTTGAGAAAGATAAAAATGATTTTACCACTTCTTTTTTTATGATGAAAGCAGCCTGGGCTTATGAAACTCAAAATAAATATGACAAAGCCCTTGAACTTTACGAAATAATAAAAAAAGAGCATCATAAAAGCTACGAAGCCAGAGATGTGGAAAAATACATTGCTTATGCCAAAGGCAAATCCGAAAATAAATAATACCAAAGCCGGCCGTAAAAAGAAAAACCTTTCTGATTTCGGAGAAATATATGGGAAACTATCACAAAATACCTTAATGGGTATAATAGTTTCAGAATGGAATAACGAGATAACTGAGGCTTTATGCAAAGGAACTGTTGATACGCTTATAAAGCATAAAATTAAAAAATCTAACATCCTGATACATTATGTTCCCGGAAGTTTTGAATTGCCTTTAGGAGCGCAATACCTTATTGAAAACTCAAAAGTTGACGCGGTGATTTGCCTGGGATGCATTATTCAGGGAGAGACCAGGCATTTTGAATTTATTTGTCAGGCAGTAAGCAATCAGATATCTCAGTTAAATCTTGATTTTAACATACCTGTCATTTTTGGAGTGCTGACAACAAATAATTATCAGCAAGCCCTTGAAAGAGCCGACGGAAAATATGGGAACAAGGGCGTTGAAGCTGCTGCTGCCGCTATAAAAATGCTTCTTCTGAGAGACCGGCTGGAATCAGAACATATTTAGCAACAACCTGCAGAATGAATAAAACCCGAATTATATTTATGGGGACTCCAGAGATTGCAGCAGTTTCCCTTAAGAGACTGCTCACTGAAAAATTAAATATAGTTGCGGTTGTTACAACTCCCGACAAACCGGCAGGCAGAGGATTGCAAATAAAAGAATCTCCTGTAAAAAAAATAGCAATAGAAAACCACATAACTGTTTTTCAACCTGTAAATCTCGGTGATGCAGAATTTATTAATACTCTCAAAGAACTTGACCCGGATATATTTATTGTTGTTGCTTTCCGCAAAATTCCCGATGAATTACTGAATATCCCCAAAACAGGTGCATTTAATCTTCACGCATCATTACTTCCGCAATATCGTGGTGCAGCACCTATTAATTGGGCCATCATCAACGGAGAGAACGAAACCGGGCTTACCACATTCTTTCTTACTAACAAAATTGATTGCGGAGATATCATTCTTCAGAAAAAAATAGAAATTTCTGAAAGGATGATTGCATCTGAGCTTTACGATATCATGAAAGTGAATGGCGCCGAACTTGTAATGAGTACGCTAAAACTAATATTCGATGGCAGTTATACAACAGTAACACAACAAAAACTAAATATTGGTGTTAATGAATTAAAAAAAGCACCTAAAATTTATAAAGAAAATTGCCGCATTAATTGGAGTAGTTCATGCAAACAAATATTTAATCATATTCGAGGTTTGGCCTATTTACCGGGGGCTTACAGTGAATTATTATCCCCCGAAGGAAAAATATTTGTATTCAAAATTTATCATTCTGAATATACTGTTTGTACTCATAATTTCGAGGTTGGTCATCTGGAAACTGACAATAGTCAATACATTAAGGTATATGCTGCTGATGGATACATTGATATAAAGGAATTACAGCTCTCCGGAAAAAAAATATTGTGTACTGATATGCTTCTCAGAGGCTTTAAGCTTAATAACAGTTGGAAAATAAGATAAAATCAAACGCTTAAACGCTGAAAGTCTTGTTTACAGAGGAAAGTTTTCAACAAAAGTCCTGTTTTATTAACAAAATAAGCATTTTCAGAAAAAAAAACTTGACAAATCGAAAAAAACAAGTATCTTTGCAGCATTATTAACCTTAATTAAATTAAAAACATTTAATTAAAAAAATTCAAACATGAACAAAGCAGAATTAATCGAAGCAATGGCTGGTGAAGCCAGAATGACAAAAGCTGATGCAAAAAAAGCTTTAGACGCTTTCGTTAAAGCAACATCCGTAGCTTTAAAAAAAGGTGACAGAGTTGCATTAGTTGGATTTGGTTCTTTTGCAGTAACTAAAAGAGCTGCAAGAAAAGGCCGTAACCCACAGACCGGCAAAGAAATTAAAATCGCTGCCAAGAAAGTGGTAAAATTCAAAGCTGGTAATGAATTAGCTGCAAAAGTTAAGTAACATTGCTTCATGCTTAAGAAAGTCCCGGAGTAGTCCGGGACTTTTTTTTTATATGCCTGACAAATTATACAACATACAACTTATGAATTATCTCAGTAGTTTTCTGACAGAAGCCCGTATGGAAAGATTTAATGAAATCATTCGTGAACGTACTCGCCATGTGTGTGTTGTATTGGAAGACATTTATCAGCCGCATAATGCCAGTGCTGTATTACGTTCCTGCGACTGCTTTGGAATTCAGGATGTACATATTATCGAGAATAAAAACAAATATGAAGTAAATCCTGATGTTGCCCTGGGTTCATCAAAGTGGTTGACACTAATAAAATACAATCAGGCTGCTAACAATACCAAGGATTGCATTGCTAAACTAAAAGAAAGTGGATATAACATTGCTGCAACTTCACCGCACAAGAATGATTATCTAATTGAAGAACTTCCCCTCAACAACAAGATAGCCTTGTTCTTTGGAACAGAAAAAGATGGCTTAAGCGAAGATGTTCTGGATAATGCAGACCTTTTTGTAAAAATCCCAATTTTTGGTTTCACGGAGAGTTTTAATATTTCTGTCTCAGTAGCACTTTGTCTATACAGTATTACTTCAAGGTTGAGGAAATCTAATATAAAATGGCATTTGAATGAGGAAGAAATAACCAACATAAAAATTCAATGGATAAAAAATACTTTAAAAAATCCGGAACTTCTTATGCGAGAATTCGAAAAAAAATGAATAACTCATAAAATTATCCATTGAATTAACATTTTTTATACTTTTGCAAATCAAAACAAAAAAATAAAAATATAATATGGGAAAAGGTGATAAAAAATCAAGAAGGGGTAAAATCTGGATTGGCAGCCATGGCGTAAGAAGACCAAGAAAAAAAACAAAGAAATTTGTTCCTGTAGTTGAAGCTAAGGAGCCTCAAAAAATAAAAATTGTGGAAGAGGTAATAGAACAGCCTGTAATTGTTGAAGAAAAACCAAAAAAAGAAAAAGCTCCTAAAGCAAAAAAAGAAACTGTAGAAACTAAAGAGCCCAAAACAGAGAAGGTAAAAGAACCAAAAGCTAAGGAAACAAAGCCTAAGGAGGGAAAAAAAGAAATTAAAAAAGCTCCTGCAAAGAAGGAGGCAAAAGCTAAAGCTGATAAACCTGCTGCTCAAAAAGCAACAAAAAGTAAAAAATAATAATTTCAATTCATATTTTGAAAAGCATACTGCAATTACAGGCAGTATGCTTTTTTTTATTCTCTTGAAACGGTTTTCTGAGGTGGGATTATCAGACCGTCATTTATTTCTGGCAAAATTTGTTTCAGAAGTTCCCTGCTCATTCCTCCTGTATTAATAAAATACCAGGTTTTCCCAATATCATAAGAGATTGCTATAATTGTCGAGCTGATTTCAACTTTTTTAAAATTTAATTTCATTAATTGAATTTGTGAAAAAACACATTGTATATTTGATTCAGAGATAATAAATTTTTCAGGTATGTTATTTACATAAGAGATAACTTGCATTCCTCTTGTAACAAAGCTCTTTGTTAATTCGGCTTGCAGGTTTTTTTCACCGCCCAGAGCTTTGATTAATCCTGGATGATGTACGTGAATATATTTTTCAAATTGATTGGTTTGTAACCAAAAAATCATAGAATCTGCCTGCGTTTTCACAGCAGTTTTATAATTATTTATTATTACGGTATCGGGGATTTCCTGTGCGGGGCATTGATTTAATATTATTATTAAAAAGGATAGTAAAATAAAATTTCTTGACTCGAACCTAAGCATATAAATTGGTTTTAAAGTATTATTTCAGAACAGCTATTATGAATGAATGATTTCCTTCGTCATTAAGTATAACTACAAAATATATTCCACTTTCAAAATTACTAACATCAATTTTTCTAACAAAATATCTACATGTTATGGGAAAACTTTCATTAAAAATTTTTTCACCTTGCAGATTAAGAATATTAAGTTGAATATTCCCTATATAATTTGTTAAAATTATGTATACATTGTTTATTGCGGGGTTTGGAAATACATGTATTTTTTCTTCATTAAAAATAAAAACAGGAACTTTACTTACATGGGTTGATGCCGAAAATTCCGATGTATTGCCAGATGAATCGGTTGCAGTAGCTGTAACTTTAGTTCCTCCCCATATCCCTGATGTTATTTCTACAGAAAAATTTCCTGTATTATCAGGTACAACTGATGCGAGATAGATTTCACCTTCTCCAAAACCCGAGGCATCATCATCTGATTTAAATAATTCAATGGTTGTATATTGAGATAGTTGAGTATCAATATATCCTTCGATAAGAAATTTTCCGGAGGCTTCATTATATTCAGCAGATGTTATCACAGGAAAATTCATAAGCATATTTGGTCCGATGTCAGCATCGCTGGCATCATTATTTGTTATTCCCATTGGATAAAGATCAATTCCTAATCCTGCATTGTGATGTATGGAATTTGCGGAAATCTTATTATAGTAGTCGCCATCATTCATAATGGTAATTCCATTCCCTTTATTAAATGCAATAATATTTCCTTTTCCGGGCATACCGATAATATTTTTTCTTGGACCTTCTCCTATTCTGATACCATCTAATTCATTTGGCAAAGGGGAAATACCATCTATTGCGGTTCCTATTTTATTTCTTGTTATCACATTATAATCCGTTCCGGTTGCATGAATCACAATGCCGCTCTGGCGGTTTCCGGAAATTACATTACTATCCACAATATGATAACGTGGTATTCCATCAATAACAATTCCAATAGTATTAGATAACGAATCCATTCCATTTGCTGTTGTGCCAATTAAATTACCTGTTACTGTATCACTATTTGTCGAATTATTATAAATAAAAACTCCGTAACCACTATTCCCGGAAATTAAATTTCCAGCGCCCTGTTTTTTTCCGCCAAGCAAATTGAATTTTGCCCCATCATCATACAAGACTCCATAAGTATTGGGTATTTTATAACTTCCGCTTATATCGCTTCCTATATAATTTCCAATAATGACATTGTTATCACATCCAGCGCCAAAAACAGGAATTCCATAAGCTACATTGCCTGAAACCAGATTGCGTTCAGCCACGGTATAGCCGCCAATAACATTATATTTAGCAGTCCCTTCAATACTGATTCCATCATAATTGCGCAGTGCATAAGTTCCGGTGCGGTCAGTTCCAACATAATTGTTTATAATGATATTGTTATTAGCATTTACAATCCGAATGCCTATATGGTTATTCCCGGAAACAATATTTCTGTCAGCAATTTGTGTTCCCCCGATAGTGTTGTATTGAGGGCCTCCGATAATTTCTATCCCTATTGAATTTCCTGCTGTGTCCGATGCATTATAATTAGTGCCAATATAATTTCCTTTAATTACATTATATTGTGAAGCATTGGCGGTCATTTGTGAAATCTGAATGCCATAGGTAAAATTGCAGATAACAAATCCTTTAATAATAACATTTGAAACGTTGAAAATATGAAAAGCAAAATCAACGGTTCTGTTGCCATCCAAAATAATTTCAGGTCCATTACTATTTGTGTTCCCCTGATTAATTGTTTGTGATGTGCCATCAATAGAAATATTTCCTTTGGTAATATAAGGCATGGCGGATAATGGGAGTATTGTCCATGTGCCTTGTGTGGAATTAAAATTAATATCAGAGGTTGGGATGTTGAATAAAATCTGATGGGAGCCGCTCGGACTGGCATTGGCCTGAATTATAGCATTTCTTAAAGAGCCTGTGCCGTTGTCGTTAGTGTTTGTAACAATAAAATCTACAGCAAATGCCTTTGTACAACAAGCAAATAAAAATATTAATAACAACTTTCTCATAATCATCTTCTTTACTTAAGGATTGAAAGCTTCCGCACTAATTTTACGCTTTCTGATTCAAGGGAAACGAAATACAAACCATTGTGAAAATCATTGATGTCAATATAATAATTACTTACCCTAGGTTTTGTAATGCCCAATATTTGTTCTTTAAGTTTTTGTCCTTTCATATCAAACAGGCACAATTTCAGCGTTTCAGTTTTATCAAGCTTTATGCTTATGTTGAATCCTGTTGTTGCAGGATTAGGATAAATTTCTGCATAAGCAGAGGAGGGATGGCTTTCATCAATTCCTGCAATCACAAAAAAATCTGTACTTATTTCTGAAGTATTTCCATAAATATCTGTCGCTGTCGCTACAATGGAATCACCCGGGTTTATCCCTTCTGCAAAAAACAACCAGTTGGCTGTAGAATCAACAAAGGTATAACCCAGATAATTCAGACATTGTCCTATACCCTTTGAATTAGTATATGAGCAAAACAGTTCTATTCTCGTCCCTGCAGGGTTTTGGTAGTTATAATCCATGATCCCGGTAATAAATGTCAGGCCATTGCCTGCATCATATCCTGTGGAAAAAATATCAGGATAATTCATTAGCAGATTGGGGCCATTGTCCCAGTCCCCCGGATCGTTTGGGTTAGGTCCCGGTGGAAATATATCAATTTGAGAAACACCATTTCTATAAATGGCATTTTGAGTTATGGTGTTATAAAGAGAATTATCATCGTTAATAATTATTCCTGCGGTGTCATTGCATGCAATAATGTTCTCCGGGCCAACCATATTATCAGAAGAGCCTTTTGAAATCACTATTCCTGAAGCTCCATTTCCACAGGCATCATTATTTATCCCGGTAACACCAATTTTATTATATGAAATGACATTATTATTTGCATTTTCGAAAAGAATAATACCCATATATTTATTGCCGCTTATAGTGTTATACGAAATAGTATTATTACGAGTATTTGTGGCAATGCCTATTCCATTATAATTACCAAAACCACCGGGTGCAGACGCCCCGATAATGTTCCCAATAATCTGGTTGTCATCAGTTCCATAATCGACTATTTCAATCCCATCATAATAATTGCCACTAATATTATTAGCTTCTCCGGGTTCAGTCCCGCCGATAATATTGTATTTAGTTCCGGCTGCAATTATTACACCGATATAATTGGGAATGGTGTCAGTATTTGTTGCATTCACTCCAACTTTATTGCCTTTAAATTCATTATAATAAGTTCCAGTAGTTACGAAGAAAATACCGTAACTTTTATTACCCGAAAGAACGTTATTATTAATCTGGTTATGGTTAGAACCACCGTCAACACAAATTCCTGTTGCATTAGCCAATTTTTCTGTTCCCCCGGCATTTACCCCGATATAGTTTCCGGAAGTATTGTTGTAAGAACTATTACCGTAATAAATGAGCCCATAAACGCGGTTTCCGGAAATAACATTTCTTTCTGCAGCAGTTGTACCCCCAATGGTATTATATTTCGAAACAGTGTTTAGTTCAATTCCGTTGCCTTGCAATGCACTGTCTCCCATCATAAAAGTATTATTTCCACTTACGTCAGGGCCCAGATAATTTCCCTGAACTGTATTGCTGTCGGAGGCCTCTATATAAACTCCTATTTCAATATTTCCGGAAATAATATTACGCTCGCCGACAGAAGTGCCACCAATAATGTTCTTATTACTGTTGCTTTTGAGTATAAGCCCGGTATGATTGCTTATAAAGTTATCCCCGTCTTTATTAGTGCCGATATAATTTCCTTTCACGCTATTTAAACGGGTACCGCTTCCATTCATCACAATGCCCGCCTGATAATTACCGGAAATAATATTTCTTGCGCCTGCGGTATTTCCTCCGATAGTAGTATTATTCGCCCCGGCCAGTATTATTCCGCTTGCATTAGGCAGGCTATCTGTTCCGTTGATATCAGTGCCTATGTAATTCCCTTTAATTTGATTCCCGGAAGAAGTTGTCCCATTGATAACAATCCCTGCCACCAAATTCCCCGATATAAGATTCAAGTCCTGTGTTGTTGTACCACCAATAACATTATTTTTAGAAGTATCAATAACAACACCATATTGGTTTGATAATTTTTTTAAACCTGTAAGGTCTGAACCTATTTTGTTTCCTTTAATATTATTACTGTTTGCTCCGGAAATTGCAATTCCATAATCAGTATTGCCAGAAATTAAACAGTTAAGAATATTATTTGCTGATGCTCCATTATTAATAATAACTCCAATGCTATTTGGTATTGCTAATGAACCATCAAAATTAGTTCCAATAAACATATCTCTTAAAGTCGAGTTGATACAGGTGCTGTTACTGAACACTACTGCATTAGCAAAACCATTAATTATTAGGGAACGAATGGTGCTGTTAGGCGATGCCAAAGCAAAACAAAAATAAAGTGAAGTATTGCTGTGTATTATTATTTCGGGACCATAAATATTTGAATCGCCCTGATTGATAGTTTGAGTATTTCCGTCAATAAAAATAAGCCCTCCGGTCATATCTGCCAAATATGGTAACAAGGAAATAAGTGTGATTGTCCATGTCCCGGTGGCACTGTTATATCCGGCATCGGTAGCAGGAATATTGAATGCAACTGTGTCGGCACCGGCATGACTGTTTGCATTGGTAATTGCTTCTCGCAGTGAACCGTTCCCGGAATTTAATGTATTTACTACTGTATAATTGTTGGAATATGCCTGGATAAATAATGTAAAAAAGAAAACTAATATTAAAAACTTACAGGGAGTGTGATACTTTTTCATGTTGCAATATTATTACAGTATACAGATATGAGATTTTTTATTAGTATTCGGGGTAATATTTAATTATAATTTCTTTAATCTGTTTTTCATTCAGGTAAATTTTTCTTTTTTTGTTTTTATATTTTTCAGATGCTTCTGAAAGATTCATAATATAATTTTCGTAATCATAAATTTGCCAGCCCAACCCATGTTTTATGGCTTCTAAATCAGTGGCAGCTTCAAGTTTTCTTCGGTATGGAATAAACATATACCCTAATCCTGTTCCTACCATACGACATAAGCTTTTATTAGTATAATCAAGTATATGTGCTAACTCATGCCCCAATATGCCCACTTTTTGGTTATAGCTGAGTTTGACAGGGAGTATTCCCTTAAAATTCTTTTTTATATTTGCATATATTCTGTACCCCCGTTTTTTTCTTTCTGCAAATAATTTCTTTGCGGGCCTGGCTGCCATACTGAAATTCATTTGTTTCAGTTTCATATCAATATGAATCTCTTTAAGCTCAGGATAATGGGAGATAGCAGTATAAAATGACAACTCAAATTCTTCAGGAATGTTTATGCAATTAGAAAATGACTTTTTCAGAGAATCAAGTAATGTAACATAATAAACGCTATCGCATTTTACAGGAATTAC
This sequence comes from Bacteroidales bacterium, assembly GCA_023228145.1. NCBI lineage: Bacteria > Pseudomonadati > Bacteroidota > Bacteroidia > Bacteroidales > Bacteroidales bacterium. The sequence goes on from JALOBU010000013.1 coordinate 44,563, forward strand.
ATTTTCCTGAGCTACTAATTTTACAAAGCAGAAAAAAAATACAAGGGTTATCCAATATTTACACTTACGGATTAAGTACACTCACTGAAATTTAATCAAATGCATTTATAACAGCAGGGACATTCAGCAATGCTTCCAGCTTTAGTTTCATCGCCTTGAGTGAGCCCTTTTTGGCAGCTTTTTTCGGATTCCAGAAACTGCCGCCGAAATTTTCACCGCTTGCTTTAACACTGCTTTCAGCAATTGTTTTTCCAGTATTATCAAATATTTCAAGGTGTAATAAGCAATGTAAACTGGCATTCATATAAGTATCGGTTTTCCATTCCAGAATGCTGATATAAATTGAACGTGCAGCTTCAGCTTTTTTAAGTTCATCAACAAATGCTTGTTTTGAAAGGCCTGAGCGAGTGGTAACAGGGATAGCTTTAACTCCTGCTTTTGAAAAAGCAGTTAAAATAATTTCCAGCATATCTTCAGCCAGAGGCTTCCCTGATTTAGTGGTAATATCATATGGAATGCCCACGCCCGAACGCATGCTGCCACAAAAAGTAGAAAGTTTTGAGGCATTTACAACATATGGTCTTTGTTCATGAACAGCTATTGCCACAGGGCTGCTGCTCTTAATCTGTGTTGAAATTACAACCTCGTGATACGGGTGTTTATTTCCAAATGCAAACATTTTATAATGTTTTGGTTTTAAGCTACTAAAATAGTAAATATTTCAACAAACACCTAACAGGTTTACATCATAAATTTTTCGTAATCATTTATAGTTAAAACCTGTTAGTTCTTAATTACCTATCCGGTAACTTTCACCCGTATTCCTTCGGAATGTGCCGAAAATTCGGGGGCATACATACATTGTATCGAGGTAATTCCGTTTGAAAAATCTCCTTTCTGGGCTACACGCAAGGGGTATTCAAACAAATAGGTTCCTTTTTTAAGATAAGAGATAAAAAAGTTTGTTGCTGCATCGCCGGTGCTTTCGTAATAGCCAATTCCACCCTGATACTTATACTTTGAAATTACATTAATGGGTTCAAAGCCGGAAGCCCTCATATCTTTCATGTGGACATATTCCATGTCGCGGTCAACGCGCAATTCAATACGAACTTTAATTTTATCACCCAATTTCAATTTAGTATCGGAAGTTATTGGCGTAATTACCGGCCCGTGTTCCGAGTTGCGTTCAACAAATAACTTTTTTTCCAGTTTGAGAGGTGTTTCGGCTGGAGTAATTTTATCGAGCTGTTCAAAATATTGCCAATAGAGGGCGCCCCATGCTACGCCATCATCGGATTTTGTAACTTTCACTTTTCCCATTTCCGGCTTGATAGCTTCTTCAAACCAGGAAGTGCGGAAATAACCTGTACCTTCCTGAACCTTTATTTCCGGTGTTTTTTTAGGGTCAACAAGTATGCTTCCCAACATGATGCTTACTTCAGGCTCTTTCGCCAGCCAGTCAGTTCCTCGTAATAACATTGCATAACAGGCTTCAGCTGTGGCTTTAGTAGTTTTCCAGTTCTGAGTTTGTTTTTGTTTGAGAAGCCATACCTTCATCTCTTCTACAGATTTCTGGTCGTTGGCCACTTCATCAAAACATTCTATCAGTAATGCCTGAGTTTCTATTGGAGCCTGGTACCAGTAATAGCCATAATCCATATTTTTCCAATACATTCCCATTTCTTCGCTGAATATTGCATTTTCTTTCAAAGATTTAATAATACCTGCAGCAGTTATTTTATCATTCATTCTATTTAATGCAAGCGCTATCATTCCTTGCAGATAGCGATTATTTTCAAGCCAGTATTTTTGTGCCTGGCCAAAGTAATAATCAAATGCTTTTTGATTTTTGCTTTCCACAGCAATTTCTTTGATAAAATAGCTGCGTGCATAAAGGTATTGGATTTGTATCCCTCCCAGATGATTTTTATCCATATCAGCGCCATACTTCAGCAACCACTCGTAATCTTCTCTGATGCGGTCGTCAAGATAACGCGAACCGCATTTAACCATGTTCCATACTTTTTGCTGGTCACGAACATCCCGCACACCAAGTTTGTCGAGATGACAGAATCCTGTAATAATATGCTGAGTGATATAGCGGTCATCCGGCATGCCGGGGAACCATGTCCATCCACCGTTTGATACCTGCAGTTTCTCCAGTTTGCGTAAAGCGCGGTCAATTTCGTTCTGCATACGTTTAATTTCAAAAAGGACACCGATGTTGCGTTTCGCCTGAGATTCATTTTTTGCTTCTAAAACCCATGGGGTTTCCTGTAACATAACATATTTCAAATCCTGATTTTTTTCAAGGTTTGATAATAAGGCATCTGGTGTGATGTTCTTCCAGCTTTCAAACACTTCCTTTATTTTGGGGTTAGAATTTGCAATAAATGTCGCAATGCTGTTTGCGTAAAAACGACTAAAAATCTGTTCGGTGCATTCGTAAGGATATTCAATCAAATAAGGCAACGCCTGAACAGCATACCAGGCAGGATTGGAAGTAAATTCAAGCGTCAGTTTATAATTAACCAGCGTGTTTGACTTGTATGCATTTATCAGCTTCTCAAAATTGAACTCCTTAATCTGGTTTCCTCTTATAGGCAGGGGCATGGTTTCGGTAACCAGCATCCTGTTGGTGAGCACAGGAATAATCATTTCTTCTCCATCGCTGAAATTGCCTGCTTTTGCTACTATTTTATAAGTTATGGCAGGTATTCCTTCTGGTATTTTAATTTCCCATTCCACAGCAATGCTTTGTCCTTTAGGTACTCCCACACACTTCACCTGGTCAATATTTCCGGTAATTACATTAATCGGCTTCTGTGTTTCTGCATTAAACAGCATAAGTGAAACATAAACTGTCAGGGAATCATTGGTAAGGTTGGTAACTTTTGAATTAAAAACAATCTTATCATTCTCTCGGAAGAAACGTGGCGGGTTGGGGACCACCATCAGGTCTTTTTGTGTCAGTATTTCTTTCTGAATTTGCGAAAATTTTAAATCTTTAGTATGTGCCAGCCCCATGAATTTCCATTTGGTAAGTGCTTCCGGCACAGTAAAAGAAATTACTATTTCTCCATTTTCACTGGTTAGCAAATGAGGATAAAAGAATGCAGTTTCATTGAAGTTAGTACGTGTTTTTATCTCACCAAAATTAATATCCTGGCCTTCTCCCTTGTCCCATCCAGATTCCTTTGATTTGTCTTTTGGGATATTATTATCTTCATCATTTTTTTCGCTTTCTTCAAAATAATCCTCGCCTGTGCTACCCCCTAATGCACCCTGAGGTTTTGCAGCTTTTTTCCCGTTTCTTGTAACAGTTTGGGCTGCAGTAACAATGCCATCTAAAACAACAGACTGGTCAGCTTCATAGTAATCTCCATCCATGGTTGTGTAATCATAATAACGATTGTAGCTATACCTGTTATTATAATCGTATCCATACCAGTTAAGATAATCGTAATACCTGTTTTTGAAATAAACATATGGGTTCCAGTTTAAAGAATATATTCTTGAGCCAACAGTAGAGAACCCGTGATAAGCTTCCCATGAGCGCTGCATATAATAATAGTTGTAAATATTCAAAGCCCAATAATTAGCTCTGTATGCATCCAGCGAAGCATCATACATTGCCGCCAGCATTTCTGCAGCGACCTTTTCTCCGTTTTTGCCTTTAATTTTTATTTTCCATTCTTCAGTCTGCCCGGGTTGAAGCTTGTTTCTGAATGTTTCAAAACTAATGTCAAGTTCTTTGTTTGTATAGGGAACCTCTATGTTCACATCGTGCTGAAAAACCCGGCTCTGGCAAATAAATGTAAAATGAACGGCAAAATTGCCACGGTATTCTTCCTTAATAGGGACAGTAACTTTTTTAAGTTCGTTGTTGATTTTTATCCATTCTTTCTGCACTATAACATTTCCCACTTCAACTTCTTTAAGCACGCTCACATTTTGCTCTTTTGTTCCGATAAGAAAAGCGGCTTCTTCACCAGGCTCGCCTTTGGATTTTAAAGTTGAGAACCATGCAAAATCATTAAGGGGTATGGTTTTGTCATTGTTGGAATAGACAGTAAAATACGAATATGACTGCACTTTTTCGCCAAACTTATCCACAGAATTTATTTCCAGAACATATTGCCCGGATGGCCATGCCTGAAGGTTAGGGATTTTCAGCAACGAATCCTGCTCTGTATCATAACTGTATTCAAGCACCTTGGTTTCTTTTGCCCATTTTGATGTGTTGGTTTCATTTTCATACATATCATAAGGAAACCATTGGTAATAATCGTTTTTTGAAATTTGCCTTATATCGGGTTCTTTCCACAGTCTATTGCGAAATATTTTGTCGGGCTGTTTCAGCTTATAAATAATTATGTTGCCTTTAGCATATTCATAAGTGCCGCTCAGGTTAGTAGTGGAAATGACATAAGGGTCTTTGCTCGTTTTCTCAATTTCATCAGGCAAATCAACATTCACCAACAGGGCTTTATATCCGGCATTCATGCTTGTTTGTGATGAACGTGTTTCTCCATTAATGTCAGTTACATCAGCACTGATAAGGTAATTAAAAGTAGGGTCTGATTTTTTACTAACTGTGTAATCCGGCACAGCAGTAAATTCAACGGTGAACTCTCCCGAATCATTTGTTGTTGTAGTTCCGTTGGTTATTTCCATCTGTGGTGAGTTTGGATAATATCCATACCAATAATACCACCAATAAGGGAAACGGGCTGTACGCACTACCCGATATTTCACCTGTGCATTATCAATATTTGCGCCTGCATAAGCTTTTGCAGTGCCTTTCACAGTTACTTTTTCTCCCAGTTTATAGGTACCCTTCACCGGTTCAAACTTCACTTCAAACTTCGGGCGTTTATATTCTTCAACAGAAAAATAAATACTTCCCCATGCATCGGCAATATGCATCTGGCCGTTAAGCAGTCCGGTTGGTATCACAAACGAACCGCTGAATGTGCCGTATTCATTGCTAGTGAGTTTAACCTCCGAAATTTTTTGATAATTTACATCGTATAAAATAACATTTGTTTCAACACCTGGTTTTATTTCTGTAGTTGTTCCATCGGTTTCCATCAGAATACCTTTAAAATAGATTGTCTGACCGGGGCGGTATATCATACGGTCAGTAAAATAAACTGTCTTGTAGTATTTCTTTTTCTCACTTTTATGTGCTCTGTACTGATAAAAAGTTGAAGACTTTAGTTTGTCACTATTCCATGACAATTCTACATAAGAGTTATAATAATAGTTATTACCAGGAACAACTTCAAACATACCGTCATCATTTGAATAGTACCTGTTTCCCTTGTGGTATTCGTATTCACGTGTGGTATAATTATAAATCTCGTTATAAACCTGAGCAGTTACGCCTTTTAGCGGTGTTCCGTTCTCACGGTTGGTTACAATGAACTGAACATTTCCGTTTAACAACGAACGTTTAAGATATGCAAGGTTCGACACCCAGAAAGTAGCATAGGATAATGCTTCGGTGTTATAAGTAAAATTAATATCCGTACCAATAAGTACGACATAAAACCCTGATTCCAGTTCGGGAATTTTTATTTCAGTAGCGTGTGATTGATAATCTCCGGGGTTTGTTAAATCTATACTGAACTGTTTTAATGGATTAAGTTTGATGAGTTGTTTTACAATTTTTTCATCATAATAATAACGATAGGTGAGCCTGTCATACCATTCATAATCTGCTTTGCATATTTTTATATGAACTTTGTTAAGGTTACGGTAATTAAGAAGGCCCCTGAATGGTTTTCCCGGTATGTTAACATCTTCGGTTGTGTAAGAAAGAGACTTTTCTTTAATTTTCGCCTGAAGGTACTTGCAATTTGCGGTTCCAAAAGCATCAGGAAATTTATTGATGGCCGTATTACAAATATCATACGCTTTCTTCAGCTTCCATCTATCTGCTTCATCGTTGGTAGAACTGTATTTGTTTCCTTCAATATAATAATAGTTTGCTATTTCATAAATCACTTCCGATGAAGATGGAAATGATTCAAACTTTTTGTAAAGCGCCTCAAGCGACTGCATAAACAAAGTGTCCTTGTCGGGGTGTATTGACTTCTGCCTGATAAATTTCAGACGTTTCAGGTCGTCATCAATGAGCGCCCTGGGGTCGGAGTCGTTTTTGTGAAAATTTAAAAGGTCCTGAAATAATTTTGACGCATAATATATTAATGAATATTTATCATCAGAGCCGATGTTCAGATTTGAATATTTATCATAGGGATTAAAATACTCTGCTTTATCAATTTCAAAACGATTTACCGGGCTCACCAGACCGGGTTCTTCGTTGGCAAAAAAATCAATGGCGCGATGCACAAGGAAATCATATAATGTAGGTCTGAAATTTTTGGAGTCGCTGCCTTGTTTTACAAGTATTTCATCATACACCTCGATAGAGGTTTTTTTTAGGTTTTCGCTGTCATCAAGCGATAGCTGATAATATTTTATACATTGTTCAACAATTTTTCTCAAATCCCATGTCCTTATGTCTTCAGGAACAAAATCCACCGTTTCCGTTCGGTTAAGAAATTTATAGCGGTTATTCTGGTAATATTTCCAGTACACTTCAGCTATCATTGAATAAATGACGGGTTTTATTGGAAATTTTGCTTCTGCCACTTCGGCAGTCAGGTCATTTATTTCTTTCACATAGTCATCCTCACTTATGTATGACTCAAGCCGGAGCTTGTAAGTAACTGCTTTTACAAAGTTGCCCGTATGATTTTCCGCTTTGGCTTTCTGATAAATAACTTCCACCACTTCAATAGCTGAGCGAGTAAGGCCTTTATTCACCAAAGAATCGGCTTTAGCCCATAGTGTTTTGTAGTCGTCATTCACCGAAATCGTTTCGGCAATAGTTTTCTGATGTATAAAAGCCGGAAGTATTGATTTAACGGCAATGGCTGACACAGAAATAATGAGCGCCAGGGCAATGATTTTGAAAGTTTTCATAAGTTGGTTTTTAAAATTTTGCTTTCATAGATGCAATATCGGAAAAAATCCATAAAGGCAGAGAAAATTTTTTCCCTATAAGCGGTATCGCGGCTCTAAGCCGTACTACCGCTAACGGCATTGATAATAACTGTCGGGGTGACTGTGCACAAGGCTTGCGCTCTTGTCAGTCACCCCGACAGTTGCGCTACCTAATTCCTTTCAAAAAATTTCCTTTTAAGTTCTCAACATTATGTTTCCCGTGTGCAAAAGCTACATGGCTTCCCCGGATAACATATTCCGGCACACCTTTAACAGGAAAGCCTTCGTAAATATTTGAATCGCAATTCTGAAACTGAGTTTTTACAGAAATTATGTTTTCGGCATCAGGATTCCAGAGCACAATATCCGCATCGGAGCCTTCTGCTATTACACCTTTTTTAGGGTATAAGCCAAATATTTTTGCGGCATTTGCAGAAGTTAATTCCACAAAACGATTAAGCGAAATTTTATTTTTCAGAACTCCATAAGTAAATAAAAGCGGAAGGCGGTATTCAATGCTACCGGCACCATTGGGAATTTTGGTGAAGTTTTCAGCTCCGGCATCTTTTTGCCCAAACGTATTGAAAGGACAATGGTCGGTGGAAATTACGTCAATGGTTCCGTCAGCAATATGCTCCCAGAGGGCATCCTGACTTTTTTTGTTTCTGAGCGGGGGGCTAAGAATATATTTCAAAACATCAGGGAAATTTTTATGATACCCTGTTTCATCCAGTAACAAATAGTGAGGGCAGGTTTCAGCATATAGGTGTAAATGTGATTTACATCTAGCAATGATTTCTATAGCTTTTTTACATGACACATGCACAATATAAGTCTTACATGCAGTTTCTTCTGCTATTTTAATCACTTTTGCCACGGCATCAGATTCGGCATTTTCGGGCCTTGATAATGAGTGGTAAGCCGGAGATGTTTTTTGTTCAGATAAAAATTTTTGCTGCAAGTGGTAAATTTCTTCCCCGTCTTCACAATGTATGGCAAGTATTGCATCATTGCCGGCAATTACCTGCATGATTTTTTTGAGCTCATCATAATTTATCCCGATAGTGTCGAGATATGCCAGGTAAGCTTTAAAGGAAGTGATGCCTTCGGTATGAATACATTGATTGATTTCTTCAGCAGTATTTTCATTAAAAGAAGTGATGCCACAATGTAGGCTGTAATCAATAAGTGATTTTTCCGCTTCTTTTTTTCGCTGTTTTATGGCTTCGATGATAGATTGCCCGCGTATAGGAGTTACGAAATCAATAATTGTTGTTGTGCCTCCTGCCAATGCCGCCATACTTCCTGTGTAAAAATCATCTGAAGAATTTCCTACCGGTGTCGGCAATTCCAGGTGGACATGAGGGTCAATGCCACCGGGAAAAGCATACAAACCTGTGGCGTCAATTATTTGAACACTTTCCTGAATTTCAATATTTTGAGCTATTTCGGCAATTTTGTCGCCTTTCATCAGTATGTCAGCCTTGTCGGTACTGTCAGCATTTACAATGATTGGATTTTTAACCAGGATTTTCATTTATACAAAGTGTAAATGCTTATTCCGTCATTTTTTTCCATAACTTCTTACTGAGTTCCCTGGTATGATTCGTTACTTCATTTTCATCCACCGTTACCACCTTTCTGTCCTTCACTATCAGCCGCCCGTTGGATATCACATGCTGCACATGTTTTGCTTCAATATTGAAAATAAAATGCCCATAAAAATTCCGGGTGTTAAAATCAGTAACCGGATTGTAATCCAGCACCACCAGGTTGTTATCATCATCGCCTGTGAAATCATTTTCCTTAATATAGCGGTGAACATTTCTGAACCGTTGGTATGTCTCAGAATAATCGATCTTGTCGAAATTCTGCCCGACAAAAAAAGTTGTTTTTGCACTTTTGAGCATATCGCTGTGCATGCCGTCGGTACCGAGCATCACATTCTTTTCAATACCTCTGGAATTAAAAAAACCAACCTTATTGTTTAAGTTGCTATCCGTATTTTGTGCAATCCAGGCCCCGGAGTGGTTGATGAGTTTTCTTTCAGAATCGTTGATATGCAGGCAGTGGCTGAGTATGGTTTTTTGCTGGCTCAGCAGGCCAAAATCGTAAAGCCGTTCTACCACAGTTTTATTATGTTCTTCAAGGCATTGCTGTTGATCCAGCGGATCTTCGGCAACATGTATGTGTATACCTGCATGGTATTTATCAGTTATTTTTTTTGCGTGCTTCAGCGTACTGTCTGATAAGGTAAATGAAGCATGAAGCCCAACCAGACCCTGACGCTTCGAAAGGTAATCCTCTGTTTCTTCAAATGATTGGCTTATAGCCTGGACGCCATTGCGGTCTGAAATTTCATAACACAAAAGATGTGAAATGCCAACTTGGTCGAATGCTCTGGCGATAATTTCCTGCGAACCCTTGATGGCGGCAGGCGAGGAGTGATGGTCGATTACAAAGGTGACACCGTTTTTTGCACAAGCAATTGCTGTGGCGAGTGCGCTGGCTTCTATCATTTCATTGTCAAGGCATACGTCAAGTGTCCACCAGATATATTGGAGGGTTTCAAGAAAATTTTCCGGAATTTTTTTTGGTGGGTGCATACCGGTGGCAAGCGCTGAATACACATGGTGGTGCCCGCAACCGAAAGCATGAGTAACATATTTTCCGGTACAGTCGATCTTTATATCAACGTTATTATCCTGTTTTGACGTGAAAACGAGGCGGCCTTTAGGGCTGCTTTCGATAAGGATGTTGCATGGAATGAATTCCAGTGTCTGGTAATCGATGTACGTTGCGTTGGTTAGCAGGATTGACATAGGCTGTTTATCGCTTCAAAGTTTGTTATTATTAGTTAATCCCTAACGAAGGTATTGATCGACATAGGTCGTCAGTTTTTCAAGCAGGTTGACATAACTTCCGAATTCATTGTCGTACCAACCGAAGATCTTGGCGTGTGTGACAGGGATGTTGACATCGACCGGATTTTTGATGCCGAATGTTTTCATTGTGTCGGCAGGAAGCCTGATGAAACCCGTACGGGTATGGCTTTCATGGCCTTCAATGACAATTGCTGCTTTGTATCCGAGGAGGTCGGTGGAGACATTTTGTTTTTCTGAAAACACCAGCAAGCCTTTCTGCGGGCCTTCTGCGGCATTTTTATATATATTGTTGATGTGTTTCTGGTTGATAATGGGATTGCCCTTTTCATCCAAGCCTGAATTGAAGGTAATATTCAAAGTGATCAGCGATACCGTGGAAGTCGGTATCCGCACAGAATCAGCCATGAAACCTATTTCCTGTATCTGTGGAATAATAGATTCCAGTGCTTTTGCTGCACCTGTGGTGGATAAGATTATGTTGTTAAAAACTGACCGGGTTTTGCGGAGGTCGCTGGCTCCTGCCTTGGGTAAAGCGTCCAGAACGCTTTGTGTCTTGGTGGCCGCATGCACCGTTGACATGGATGCAGTGAGAATCTTTGATGTAAAACGATCTTCCATCAATGGTTTTATCATGTGTGACAGTCCTGTAGTAGTGCAACTGGCAGCAGAAATAACATGGTGCTTGTGTGGGTCATATTCCAGGTGGTTGATCCCATAGACCATCATGATGCTGTCTTCAGGCATTTTTTTTCCGGCTTCTTTAATCTTAAAAGGAGCGCTTACAATTACTTTTTCCGCACCTCCAACCAGATGGCCACGCAGGCTGCCTTTGGGATTATCGGCGGGAACGGTTGGGTCTACGAACTGACCGGTACAATCAACAACGATCTGTACCTGTTCTTTCTTCCAGGGTATTGATGCCGGGTTACGCTCTTCGGTAAGGATTTTTACAGGCATGCCATCAATATCAAAGAGAAATTGTTCCGGGTCAACGACTGTAATAATATCTCTGCGTGATTTTTGTCCGTACAAAAAATTTCCCAGATCTCCGTATGTAGAATCTGTCCCCAGAGCTTGAACCATATCCTCAATTTTTTTACCTGATTTGCGGCCAAGGTTAATTACAATTCCTTCAAAATGACGCGTGACCAGCTGGTTCCACAGTGTTAATTTCCCAATACGGCCAAGACTGTTGATGCCAAGATAATTCTTGCTTTTTACTTCTGTTTTCATGTTATTGTAATGTTTTTGAAGTTATATATTTTTAATAGTTATTATAGATTTATATTATTTATTAAGATTACGAAATTAATCCTCATTGCTGTATCTAAGTATTTTATTTCTTATCATTCCGGCATTATCAAAGGATAATGCCCCTTATAAATATTGCCAAATGTTCCATCGATGGCGATCTCATCTCCTACATTTAACACTTGTTTTTTAATCACACATTTTTTCTCTCGTTCGTACACCACAAGGTCTGTACAATTGACGATACATATCTTTCCCAATCGGGCGGCTGTCACTGCAGCATGTGAAGTAGCTCCACCCCTTGCTGTTAATAAACCGTCGCATCCGAATATGATGCCGATATCGTCGGGGACAGTGTCCGGCCTGACAAGTATAAGTTTTTTATCAGGGTATTTCTTTCTCAAATTTTTCATATCCTCGGTATCGAAAATCAGAATGCCATTCATGGCGCCGCCTCCAATTCCGATACCTTGTCCGAGTAGTTTGGTTTTAGCTCCCGAAAGTGCAAATTGTTGCGCTTTGTCTTTGGATCGCACATCCTGGTCGCGGGTTTGAAGAATGTAAAAATCTTCCATCCGTTCTGATTCAAAGGTAAACTCGATCTCCTGGTGGCCAAATCCATGTTTTTCCGTAAGCTGACAAGCAATATCGTAAATCCGTTTGTAAATCTGTGGGAAATTTTCTTCAAGGGATTTTTCTTTTGCCGGGCCATGAGCCTGGTTACGCGAAATAGGAAGTACGTGAACCAGTCCGCCAACCACATCTTCACCCTGGCTGACCAGCGAGTAGTCGCCATACAAATGCACTCCTGGTTTATTTAAATGCGGATTATGTGTGAATACCACGCCCGTACCTGAAGTATAATTGATGTTTCCCAGAACCATTTTTTGAATGACGACAGCCGTGCCCCATTCATCAGCAATTTGCAAATGTTTACGATACACATTGGCGCGGTCGGAGTTCCACGAATCAAAGACATTAAGAATAGCCTGCCGAACCTGTGGAAAGACTTCTTCCTCAATGTGTATGTGGTTTTGTTTTAAAACTTCGCGATAAGCAAAAGAAATCTCCTTCATCTGTGCAGGGGTGAACTGAACCTTTTGGTTTACTTTATACAAAGTTTTAAAATCAATCATGATCTGATCAAAAGTATCACGTGATAATCCTGATGCCATTCCCCAGCTTTGAAGAAACCTTCGATAACAATCCCAGGATGTCCATCCATAATTTGGCTGTTTGCTGAGTGATTCGATGATTTGCTCATTGATACCCACATTTAAAAAAGTATTCATGGCCCCAGGCATGGAAACAGCCGTGCCCGATCGCACGGAGAGCATCAGTGGGTTAAGAGGGTTTCCGAACTCTCTGTTTGTCAATTTTTCCAGTTTTTTAATTTGTGCCAAGACCATATTATCAATCTCACGGCTCATTATTTTATTCTGGAGAATAGTCTCTTTTCTGCGAAATACCTCTGTGGTAATAACAAAACCATGCGGAACAGGATAACCCAGAGAGTATAGCTTCTTTAAATAATAGGCTTTAGATCCGATATACACCTGATTATCGATATTTTTAGATTGGTCATATAGTGTACTAATTACCATGTCGGGGTTATATGACATGATGTCGCGGATCTTGTCGATGCTGAAATTATCGACCATATTTCTTAAAGAGGTCAGCACAGCTGCGATAAAATTGTCCAGGCTCTGCAACATAAAAGAGGATGAAAGCATATCCCGATAAAAAGCCTCCGATTGAGCATGAAGGAAATTCTGTCCATCAGGGCCAGGATCGTTATGGTTAGCACGCATTTGTGGCACTATCATTTTCAGGACTTCTTCATAAGGCCTGAAAAAATATTTGTTGATGATCTCACGTATGTTATCTCCCATGAAACCAAAAATATTGGTATACTGACTGAGTGAAAAACTTTGTGATTTTAGGCTGTAACTGAACATGCTCAGGTTGGAATTAAATGCCGTATTTTCAATACCATCAAGCAGGAGTCCCTCTTTATAAAGCTCCATAACAGAATCGATTTTTTCAAGGGTCTTTGCTGTAATATAATTCAGGTTGATTGATTTAACCCACTCTTCCATAATCACGAGGGCGGCCTGTTCTAATTTATAGATCAGTCCCAGCGCTTCAAAACGCCGTTCATGGTATTCACCATACATGGACGGAATACCAAATGCTACATGCCTTTTATGATAAATATTTTCCCAACCTTCAGTTTTTTCATCATTAAGGATGATTTTTTTGAGTATGGCGATAAAATTGAATATATACTTCAGTGAGGCCTCCCGGTTCTTTTTGGTCAACGAATCTTCAAGCAAATCAACATCACCAAGCGGGATAAAATTATATTTACGTACGCTTTTTGTAATGTTAACAGCACTAAATGAATATTTTTCAATGAGAATATAGTATAGGCGGCATAACATCATCAACCTTTTCTTGTTTACCAGCGACTCCCCGGTGATCGTACTGACCCATTTGTCGATCTTGTCAGGGTGCTCCTCTAATAAGTTGGCTGCATTTTTAACATGAGCTTTTTCAGCTACCTTCGCTATGAGGTTTTGCATTGGCAACACCCATTTCCCTTTCAAATCAATGCTTTCCATTACGTCTGCCGGTAATAAAGGTTTTAGTATTGCTATATCTCCATTTACCCAAAAATTGAATATCTTTTGTGTAAGTGTTATATGGGTGTTGTTGCTTTCAATATGTACCAATTTGCGCAGAAAGTGAATCAGTTTATCCTGACGGGCTGTAAGCTCATCAATAGCAGTTGTGATATCCCTTAGTTCGCCTTCAGCACCAATTTCGTTAAAATATACAGGAAATATTCTGCAAAGTTGTTTAATCATTCTGAAGTATGGGTGAATATCCGAATTCAACAATGCAGTAACATCTTTCTGGAAAAGATCCGTGTCGAAAATAAAAATGCCTTTCAGTTTCAGGTTTACAGTAAGTGCGGCAATCAGCCTAGAATATTTGTCCGGCGCCGTTTCAAACAATTCAAGCCATACCCTTATATTTTTTATATGGCTGGGGTCAACCATAGTGCGCCACTCGGTGCTGAGTCTTAACTGGCCGGGAGCAACAAACGGTAAAGCAATTAATTTTTGTACAAATTTCAGTATGATTTCTTCATGGTTGTAATGGATAATTTCTTTGCCCATCGTAGAAATGCAGTCAAGAACAGTAGAACTATGTTCTTTATGCAATTCATGGAAAAGCGAAAAAATATTATCCATAAATGGTCCGACCTGTTCGGGTTTAATTTCTGAAAATATTTTTCTTATCAAGCTGTTCAGGTCTACAAGTAGCTTGTTTTTAATATGCGCCATCCCCGGCATATGCATGAGGTACAAAATAAAATAAAACCGGTCGGTGATAACATCAAAAGCATCCGTGTGTTTTGAGAAATAATCTGTTAGCTCAAGAAATAGCGGAAGTTCTTTGTCGAGTTCCTCAAAATTTTTTATGCTTCCCCACTTTTTGATAAGCTTGTCAAAAAATGGTTTTCCAATGTTTTTCAGTTCCCTGTTAAAGTCTTTGCTTAAATATTCTCTGTTTTTATTATACCATATTTCAACATCCGAAGTTTCTGCCCAGAAATGGATCACTTTTCCCGCAAGGGTGTGTAACAAAAGAAAAAAATCATCTCCGAGAATTTCATGGACATGTAAAATGCCAAGCTGGTTCTTAATGAACGTTGAATTACGGAGCACGACCGGATGGTTTTCCGAAACCCATTTATTCACAATACTGAGACCATCTCTCACTAAATCCACATCTGGTTTATCCTGCTTGGCATTTAATGCAAGGTATTCAATAAGTGTGGGGAATACTGTTTCAAAAACATCACTTTTCTTATTTTTTTCAAGGCTTTCCTGAAAAATATCCAGAATGATCCTGAGGGCTTTATCATTTTCACTACATTGAGAGTAAAACCAGAAGTCGCCGAGGAAAATTCGCCTCAGGTCATCGCTGATCAACTTCTGGTTAGCATAAGTATGGTGGTATTCATTGAAAAAAATCAATGTACGTTCATGGATTCCCCAGTAATTGGTTGAAAGCCCTAACAACCATTCGTATTTTTCTTCAAAAACAATTTCACTTTGCTGAGTTTGTGTGAGATTGACTTCAAGTGCTTTAGACTGTAATGGCTCTTTCATTTCATCAAGTGTTGAAAAACCGTATTTCCTGTCAAAGTTCGTAAATATTTTTGACTCGTAATTGATTACTGTTAAATAATTTAATATAAGATACAGGCTGTTACTTTTATTAGTTTCACCTGCATATTCTTAAAAAAAAATAGTGGGTCGTATGATAAAAGAATTTTAGGATATTCAATGATAAAAAGAGGTTATTTTGTTATATATTCCAATAGTTTTTGCCCGATTCAGTGTATATACAACAAAAACAAGACTGGCGTTATTAAAATATATAAATATACATATATAAATCAAAAATGCTTAATTTTGTCATAGAATTATTAACTAAAATTTAAAAACAATGAAAAAATTTTTAATGCTACTTGCATGCGCATTTATGCTTACATCCTGTGGCGGTGGTGCTACTGATGAAGTTCAGACTGACACTATAGTTTCGCCTGAAATGCAGCAGATTGAAAAGTCTTCTGCCGATATTAAAACACAGTCGGAAGACCTGAACAAAAAAGCAGACAGCTTATTAAACAACATTTAAATCTTATTACCATGAAAAAAGCATTGATTTTCACATTAGTTTGCGGGTTGATATTTGGAACAAACTTATACGCCCAGCATGGCTCTGGTAAAGAGAACAATAAAACCGACAAAGAGAAATCCGACAAGATAAAAGATAACAAAGAACAGGCTAACAAGGTTACCGGGCAGGGGCAGGATAAAGATAAGGGCAACCAGGGTCAGAATAAAGACAAAGAAACCCAGGGAAAAGGCCATGCCTACGGTAAAGATAAAGACAGCCTGCAGGGTAGGGAGTTCGGACAGAACAGGGCAAATGAGGCCAAATCAAAAAATGATAAAGAAGCGGTTACAAATACCCAAACCAACATAGATCAGGTTAGTAAAACCAACGATGACACAAAAGCCAAGATAAAAGAAGCAAAAGACAAGCTGGAGCAAAAGAAAAAAGATAAAAAAATCTCAGAAGCTGAATATGCAAAGAAGAAAAAAGAACTGGAAGATATGGAAAAACAAGTGGATGATTTACAGAAAAAAAATAATGATGTGAAAAGCAACCTGGACAAGCAGAAAGAGACTCAGACAAAAACAAAATAATTACCTGGATATTAAAAACACGGAAGGCCGTTTGTGAAAATCAAACGGCTTTTTTTTCCAGATTTTAATTGCTTCAGAAATAATTTTTTGGGATGGCAATGTGATATCAGCAGCCATACATAACATGGTGTCATCACAGCAGTTTTCAAGAATCGTCTGCAATAACTGGTTATTGCGATATGGAGTTTCAATAAAGATCTGTGTCTGCTGGTTTTGGTTGGCTTTTTGTTCGAGTTGTCTGATTTTTTTTGCCCTAATGTTTTTGTCAACAGGCAAATATCCATGAAAAGCAAAATTCTGCCCGTTAAAACCCGAAGCTATAAGTGCAAGCATGATGGAAGAAGGGCCTGTTAATGGGATAACTTCTATTCCACGCCGGTGCGCTTCAGCTACAATTTCACTTCCGGGGTCTGCGACACAGGGCAATCCGGCTTCCGAAAGAAGTGCGACATCTTTTCCTGCCAACAAGGGATAAATAAAATCCTGTAAGTATGTTTTCAGGGTGTGCTCATTATAAACGAGAAATTCCAGACTGTCAATATCAATTTCTTTATGAAGCTTTTTCAGGAAACGCCTTGCTGTTTTGAGTTCTTCAACTATAAAAACTTTAGTGCTCAATACTCGTTGTTGAACGTGTTGTGGTATAACATCTGCGATATCTGATTCGTTTCCTAATAATGAAGGTATCAGGTATAGTTTTCCTTTCCCTGAGCTTATATCTGAATGTATAATGTTTTTTGGCATAAGATTTGATAGTCAAAGTGTTTTCAAAACAAATATAAATTAAAACTGCCAGCTTTATGAAAAAAATTATTGTTTTGCTGGGAATATTGTTCCCGGCAGTTTATGCTTTTGCACAAAGCAATCTAAAGCCTGTTCAATTGAATGTATTTAAAAACGGAACTTATTTTATTGCTAAGGAAGGCGCTGTGGATGTGAAGAAAGGATATGCCATGCTTGAACTTCCGCAGAAACCCTTACTGGGAACTTACTGGATGAATACTACAAAAGACATTAAAATTACACGGGTTTGTTTTATTACCGACACCATTAAAAAGACAAAAACACCACAGAATTTTAAAGATATTTTCAAAGGCTCGGTGGGGAAAAAAGTACGTTTTACTTATTATGCCGGAAATGAAAAAAACCTCAGGGAAATAAACGGGACGCTTGTTGAATATTATGAAGCATCAAACATAGCAAAAATCAGGCTTTCAGATAATAAGACCACTTATTTCCCGGTATCCTCACTTATAGAATTTACCCTTGATGATACTGGTGCCGGCTTGCTCACAGTTGATTCTCTGGTAAGGGTTGCCAAAGTATATTTTGATAAGAATGTTGCCAATACGGACCTCAGGTTGGTATATATGCAAAGCGGGATACAATGGATTCCTTCTTACAACATAAAAATAATGAACGAAAATGAGCTTCAGCTTGAAATGAAAGCTCTGGTGGAAAACTATGCGGAAGAAATTACAGATGCCGAACTGACACTAACTGTCGGCAACCCACAGTTTTATTATGGCGCAGCTTTCGACCCGATATATAATAATTACCTGACATCGCTTTATGATGTGAAACCAGCATCAGTACCCTATGCTCAGACACAAACATATTACACAAGTAATGTTTATGTTGCTGAAGAAAGAACTGCGGACTGGGCTGACAACCAATACTACGACTATTCCACTGAAGGCGAAAAAACCAATGACCTTTATATGTATAAACTCGGGAAAGTCAATCTGCCGAAAGAAAGTAAAACAAGTTTTCAGGTATTTGCGGCCAAAATACCTTATAAAGATGTTTATGAGGTTACTATAGGGGATGTGGCTCAATATTCACAATACAGCTATATCAGCAACGACCCCGAAAAAAGATTTGATGTATTTCATTCCTTGCTTATAACCAACAATACCAATCACCCGTTTACGACGGCTCCCGTTTTTGTGCAGAATGAAGCTTTTCAGCCGCTGGCACAAGACCGCATTAAATATACACCCAAAGGAGCCAACGCATCGGTACAACTTGCCAAAGCAGGCGATATTGTTGTTAAAAACAAAGAAGATGAAGTTAAAAAAGAAGAGAATGTTAAGAAAATAGGTAAGACATATTATAATAAAGTTACCATTAAAGGTACCATTTATGTGGAGAACCTTCAGGATAAAAAAATATTGCTTACCATAAAGAAAGACCTTGTTGCCAATGCATTAAGCGCCAGCCATGACGGGAAAATTGAAAAAAGCGGGCGTTACAGTGCACTGAATCCTTTCGTAAGCATAGACTGGGAAATACCTTTTAATGGAAAAGATAAAAAGAGCATCACTTATGAATATGAAGTTTATGCTCCTGCAGGCGGAACGAGCTACTGATAATTATTTAAAAAGCGGCATCAGCCGCTTTTTAAATTTCTTGATTTAAATTATTTTATCGGATATAAAACCTCCGTTTCCCATTTGGTCATATCAGTTTCCTTTTCAGGGTCGGTGATGTATATTTCCATGGGAGGTCCGGCAGGAGTGAGGTTATGGTCTTTTATGTATTTTTCAATGGCAGTATATGTGTTATATACCGTTTCGTAAGCCCCTGTGTGCATAGCTCTGGCATATTTCTGTGCGGGAATTTCCTGAAATTTTACTCTTTCATTTCCTTCAACAGGGGCTTTAATGAATGTTCCTGCTTCCAGTACATTCCTGTCGGCTTTCTCATCCCATACAAGGTAACGTGCAAACGGAGGACTTGTGCATTCAATCTTATTCATACCTAAAAACTGGAAAATCTCGCCAAACAGCTTGCCGATAATAACATCCACTTCGCTGCACTTTGACGAATCCATTATGTATATTGCGTATTGTTTTTCCATTTCTTTAATAGTTATATCTGATGTTTTGAAAGTGTTCAATACTATTAGATATTCTTCGCTGACTTTTTTAAGGTTGTCAAGTCCGGTCTGAAAACTTTTGTGCAATATTCCTGTCATAAAAACTCCCATAAGCCTTCCAACAGGATAATTTAGCCCTTCAATGTCAATAGTCCAGGTTACCTTTGTGGAATCACCTTCTTCAGTAAAAAGCCAGTTACTGTATGATGTTCCTTGTCCTTCAAACTCTAGCTTTGTTTTGATATATTTATAAGGCTCTGTTTCCAGAATAGTCATCATGCCTTTGCCCTGCTTTTTGCTTTCCCATTTCATAATAGAACCCACTCCCTGTGCAGGACCTTCGTAAGTGATTTTCATGGCCGTATCACCTTCTTTAAATGGTGACCACTTATCCCAGCTTTTCATTTTAACCACCTGCTCATAAATAATTTTTGCAGGGGACTTAATGCTCGCAGAGTCTTCTATATGCTTTTTAGAGGGAAGAAATATGGCAACCACCAGCAATATGATGATGAGCACCAGTAATGCGACGAATAATTTTTTAATAAATTTCATAATTTGTAATTTTTAAATTAATTTGTAATTTGAGATTTATTTAAACTTCGGCAGGTAATCTTTCATCATATCCTTATGTATCATAAAATCCATTATCTTAAGTTTTACATAATCTTCGTGGAAGAAATAGAACCCGAAGCTTTTGCTTTGTTTGCCGACATTTCGTGAACCGGAGCCGGAATCTTTAACAAGGTACCAATCCTTGCCGTCTTTTTCAAGATACCCGACTATGTGTAATCCATGGTCATCGGTGGTAGTTTGATTGCTGAAACGGAACTGCCGCGCACTTTCGTCAATATATTCCGAAGGAATATCAAATGTAGGTATCATAGCCACCTGTGCAAAGGATTCAAAGCCTGCTTCGGAGACATCGCCGCCAATGGCTATGGTGTAACCTTTACGGATAGCGTTTTTTATCACCTGCATGTAATCGTCGAGCGGAAGATTGTAATAATCGGCGCTATGCCACCAGTTGTCGGGAACTTTATATTCAACCTTAGTAAAATATGGTTTTTCCATTAATGAAGTAACATCAATGTAATCATCAGGATTGAGTTTTAAGATGTTTTTAAGGTATTCCTGCGGTGTCATTTCTTTGCCATTTATAGTAACTTTTGCCGGTGGTATGCCCATATAGGAATTCATGATGCTTTTAATGGTATTGATTGCGAGCTCTTCATTCCATGCATTGGAGGTTTTAAGTGATTTCAGGCAACTTTCCATTTCCTCGAACATCTTGCTGTGGTTGTGGTATGTTTGTCCCGGAAGCATCCCGTTATAGGCTTCTAAGGGAACCACTCCATAGATTTTCCACATACGCGTTACGGCGTTGGCTTCTGAACCTTCTGCAAATGCTGATGCGCCGCGGGTTTTAATAAAATATTTTGCTTTTTCAACGTATTCCCAATATACGGTGTACATTTCCGAAAGTTTAATTTTTTGGCCTGTCTGCCTGAAAATTTCAGATTCAAGGAAGGAAGTTGAGGAGAAACACCAGCAAGTTCCTGTGTTTCCCTGCGAAACAGGTTCGTTATACCAGTATTTTTTATACAAATCAATATCCGTAGGCAGGTTTATGCCGCTGAAATCCATCTTAAAACGGCGTTCTGTTTTTGGTTGTTCGCTTTTATTATTAAATTCCTCTATCCCTTTCAGGATATAATTTTGATAATAACCGGGCTGGTATTCCTTAAAAATTACCTTGTCCTTACGCGGGGACTGAGCTGTTACTATAGAAACAGCAAGAACTGATATTATCAATAAAATTGTCTTCTTCATAGGTTCAAATTTTTTTTAGTTATTAATGAAAGCAAATTTACGAAATACATCAACTCACAACTAAATATTTTTATTTATGCATTTGAATAATTGAATTATAATAATAATTAAATAATTACGTTACTTTCTCAGTAATAATTTTATTTTTTATTTATAAACTTAAATCATCTAGTATGAAAAAAATTTTTGTATTACCTATCTTACTTCTTGCATTAAATATTTACGGGCAAAATGTTAACAGCGATACCAACACCAATCTGGTGAATAAGAAATGCAAACTTGCAGTATCATCAATTTACCTGGAAAACACCAGGATGATTATTTCTCAAAGCCTTGGAGATTTATTTGATTTTGATAAGTTTTCCTTTGCAGATAACAATATTCAAACAAGTAAGCATGACATGGGAGGGAGCAGCAGTTTCATGAATGTAACGCAAATTAACCTGGGGGCTGGGTTTTCACCCTATTGTAAAAAAATTGGCGATTACAACCGGAAAATGGAAATACGTTTTGGCTTTAACTTTGAAAGGGGCGACTGGGCAGCAGGAACAAAATCAATATCTGTTGTCAGTGCAGGAGATAATTTTATTTCACCTAGTGGAGTAATTAATTCCGATACCATCGATTTGACACAAATTCATAATTATTACACGATGAATGTTATCGGTATTGACATATCCTTTCTGGCACGTTCCAATCAGGAGAAAACGGTGAGTTTGTTTGCGGGTGCAGGCCTCAACGCAGGATTCTCAATTACTTCCCGTTATTTGACGATTACAAAAAACACCATTGACGTCATCTATTCCATGGATGGGTATGAAATAAATGGGAATGATTTCAATTATTTCAATCACGCAGAACAAACCGACAGAAACAGTAGCAATTCTGTAAAAAGCGTTTTAGTCAGGTTGTATGTCCCCTTTGGTGTTGATTTCCGTCTTTCGAAGAAGCATAAGGTATTTAATAAATTTCACCTCTACCTAAAAGGGCAACTGGGAGCCGATTATCAACAGCTCGTTGACGGAAGCGATAATTTTTTCAGACCTTCTGTGGGTATGGGTATGGGGTTGAAATACAGATTTTAACCTGATACCAAAGTATCAGTGGCCATCCTTTTTAGATGTTATAAATTTTTGAGGAAGTTTATTTGTTATTTACTTCCGGCTTTGTAACTTTTTTTGAAAACCATTCGCTGATATTGGTTGTTACCGTAAAAGTATTTGGTGCTGCAGCGAGATGGTATTTCGACCAGCAGTAGCTGATGTGAAATTTGTAAACATGTATGCCGCATCCAATGGAGAAACCAACAATGCCCTTTTTAAATTCGGTGCGCAATTCGGCACGCCTTTGATAATTGTAACCCAAGCTGATATAAAATCTTTTATGAGGATAAAACTCCAGTCCTAAAACAAAATGCCTCATCAGTTTGTCGGCAAAGACATCGAATTTCGACCTGGTAATTGTATCTCCCGAAACAGGGTCAACATTGGAAGATAAGGGATTGGTATATGTCAGATCAAATTTTTCCAGATGATTGTAAACGATGGAATACCTCAAAGGTAATTTGTTAAAGCGTTGCGACAAACCTATCTGTATTTCAAAGGGCAGGGGGTCAATAGAGCCTTTGATATAAGGCTTAAGCTGCCTGCCGATGTTTTTAAATATTACGCTGGCCATGAAGCCACTTTTTTCATGGAAATAAGAGCCGGCAACGTCCACAGCCATGCCAAAGGAGTTAAATTTTTCAAGGTGTGAATAAATAAATTTCAGGTTTGCTCCCAACAGGAAGTGTTTGTCAAGCTTTCGTCCCCATCCTATATTCAGGGCATATTCCCCGCCGCTGAAATTCCCATAGGTAAGTCCTGTTTCATCTGCTTCCAGAAAACGGCCATAGTTGATAAACTGCAGGGAAGAGGCAAAACTTCCGGCTTTTTTAAAAGTTTTAGAATAAGCCACCATGCCGTAATTCACATCCCCAAAATAATCAACAAAATTCAGCGACAATTGATTGTTGATATTCTCACCAATTACCGAAGGGTTGGCAATAGCCAGATTAATGTCGCCATCGCCGGCAGCCAGAAAATTTGTCCCAAGAGCCGCTATGCGGGCAGAAGCCGGCAGATTAAGAAACTCATAAGTATTGTTGCCCCCGGTTTGCGAAAATAAATTTCCGGAGATAAGCAAGGCTGAAAAAAGCAGTGTGAGTTTTTTCAAGGGGCTGGTTTATATTGCAGGCAAAGATAAATTTTTCTTTACAACTATTGCTTTTGAAAACGTGAGATTATTAAAAATATTGTGTTAATTTTGGGCTCATGCAAGTGGATGAATTGTTTATGAAACGCTGCCTTGAGCTGGCAGGGAATGGTATGGGAAATGTAGCTCCCAACCCTATGGTCGGTTGCGTGATTGTTCATAACGGCCTTATTATCGGGGAAGGCTACCATGCTGTTTTTGGCGGTACTCATGCCGAAGTGAATGCTGTTAATTCAGTCAGAAATACTGAATTACTACCTTTCAGTACTTTATATGTGAACCTGGAACCCTGCAGCCACTTTGGGAAAACGCCACCCTGTGCCGACTTCATCCTTGAGAAAGGTATTCGCCGTGTGGTAATTGGCACTGCTGACCCCTCTGAAAAAGTAGAAGGCAGGGGAATTGAAAAGATGAAAAGCGTAGGAGTGGAAATAAAACTCGGGGTATTGGATGAAGAATGCAGGGAATTGAACAAACGTTTTTTTACTTTTCACACGAAAAAACGCCCGTATGTTATATTGAAATGGGCTCAAACGCTTGACGGGTACATTGACAAAGACAGAAAAACCCTTGCACCGAAAATTAACTGGATAACGGATAAAAACACCCGCATGCTGGTGCACCGCTGGCGTTCGGAAGAACAGGCAATACTTACGGGCACAAAAACCGTATTGCTTGACAATCCGCAACTGACTGTCCGTGAATGGAGCGGAAATAATCCTTTACGGCTTGTTATAGATGAGAATCTTCTAGTAAATAAAAACTCTAAAGTTCTTGATAAAAGTGCTGATACAATAGTATTCAATTCTAAAAAAGACGAAATAATTGATAATGTGGAATGGCTTAAAATTGATTTTCACAACGAAATTATTACCCAGATTTTGTCAATTTTATTTAAAAGAGATATCCTTTCACTAATTGTTGAAGGCGGGAGAGAAACCCTGCAATCCTTCATTGACAATGGTTTTTGGGATGAAGCAAGGATATTTACGGGCAATTGTTTTTTCTTCGGCGGAGTCCGGGCTCCTGAGATAAAAGGAATACACCAAAATACCAGGAGTATTGGGGAGGATAAACTGAGTTTTATAAAAAACCAAGACATTTAAAATTTATTTTAATTGCTGTGAGATTAACTCCATATCTGTTGAAAATGGAATCATTGCTGTGCCCTTTGGTGCGCAGTTTGCCTGGTACAACTGGGAAGGGAATGAATATTTTATCAAAAGCAACGCTATTTTTAAGTCCTAAATGTAGAGTTGAAGATTTTGTGCGAAAAATAGGTGCCGCTTTCAAAAAAATCTATTAAATGCCTTGAAACTATGCATTGCAGTTTTTCTTATGTGATTTTCAACAAACCGGCACCTATTGGAGTCGTTCATGTTCTTCCATCTACTTTTTTTCTCCCAGTTTGAAAGCAATAGGGAGTGTCATTTCCATATCAATTGCAGCACCATTTTTTTTGCCGGGAATCCAGACAGGCATGATAGACACCACTCGCAATGCCTCCTGGTCAAGGAGTTCATGAACTTTTTCAGCCACTTTAATATTGTTAAGTTGGCCGGATGTAGAAACAGTAAAGTTCACCATTACTTTGCCTTCTATACCATTTTTTCTGCATTTTTCGGGATATTGCACATTGTCAATAATGAATTTTGTCAGCGCTTTCTGTCCTCCGGGAAATTGCGGCATTTCAATGTCTTCTGTGTCGTTTTCAACAATTTCTTTGTTTTTAGTGCTGTTTTGGCATGAAATGGATGCAATGGCAAAGAATGAGGCGGCAATCAACACCAAGGCAGTTATTATGAACGGCCTGTGTTTTTTAATGTTTTTTTTCATATTAAATGTTGTTTGGTTAATACAACTGCAATTTTCGGATTTATGCAAAACATATTTATGCATTTTAAGTTAATGGCAGGCAATAAAAAGTTTAAGGTGTTTTTTAGGAAGAGAACGGCTATGAAATTCATTATGTCTATTATATTCACTTTAAACAAGGCTGTAATTTTGACTACGCAACAAGCAAAATAAATGAAATTTTGACAGGAAATAATACTTTTTTATACTAAGGCACTACTTTTGACAGGGCCTGTATGTAGTTAAAAATGAAAATGATGAATTTCAATAATTTTACAATAAAGGCGCAGGAGTCCGTGCAGAAAGCACAGGAAATCGCTTCAGCATTTCAGCATCAGCAGATTGAAAATGCTCATTTGCTAAAAGGCATGCTTAGCGTGGATGAGAACGTGATACCCTATCTTCTTCAGAAACTAAATGTCAACATGCAGATTTTTACAAGGGCGCTTGAACAGATCATTGCATCATTTCCAAAAGTTGCCGGTGGCGAACAATATCTTTCACGTGATGCAAACCTTGCCATAACAAAAGCTTCTGATATAGCCAGAGAGTCAGGCGATGAATTTGTTACCATCGAACATCTGTTGCAGGGTATATTATCCTGCGATGATACGGCTGCACGATTACTCAAAGATAGCGGCGTAAATGCCAAAGACCTGCGGGTAGCTATCGACGGGCTTCGCAAAGGTTCAAAAGCGAATAGTCAGAGTGCTGAAGAAACCTATAATTCGCTGAATAAATATGCACGCAACCTTAATGATTTGGCTCGTTCAGGGAAACTTGACCCTGTGATTGGCCGTGATGATGAGATACGCAGAGTGCTGCAGATTTTGTCGCGAAGGACTAAAAATAACCCCATCCTTGTCGGAGAGCCTGGTGTTGGTAAAACAGCCATTGCTGAAGGTATTGCCCACCGAATTATCAGTGGCGACATACCGGAAAACCTGAAAAGCAAACAATTATATTCACTGGATATGGGTGCCCTGATAGCCGGTGCCAAATACAAAGGCGAATTTGAAGAACGCCTGAAAAGCGTGATTAAAGAAGTCATCTCTTCAGAAGGCGATATCATACTTTTTATAGATGAGATACATACTTTGGTAGGTGCCGGTGGCGGTGAAGGCGCTATGGATGCTGCCAATATACTGAAACCTGCGCTTTCACGGGGAGAATTACGCGCTATTGGTGCAACTACATTGAAGGAATACCAGAAATATTTTGAAAAGGACAAAGCTCTGGAGCGACGTTTCCAAATGGTGATGGTGGATGAACCGTCGGCAGCCGATTCTATTTCCATATTGCGCGGACTGAAATCCCGTTATGAAACGCATCACCAGGTGCGGATAAAAGACGAAGCCATCATTGCGGCTGTTGAGCTATCACAACGATATATTACTGAACGTTTTCTTCCCGACAAGGCTATAGATTTGATTGACGAAGCTGCGGCACGTTTGAGACTTGAGATAAACTCCGTTCCTGAAGAACTGGATGAAGTGGACCGCCGCATACGCCAGCTTGAGATTGAACGTGAAGCCATAAAACGTGAAAACGACAAAGAAAAACTGGAATCTCTGAATGCAGAGATTGCAGGGCTTAAAGAGGAACATAATAATCTGAAATCACGCTGGCAAATGGAAAAAGATATTGTGGAAGGCATTCAGCAGCAAAAAAAAGAGATAGAAAGTTATAAATTTGAAGCCGATGCCGCTGAACGAGACGGTAATTACGGTTTAGTTGCGGAACTTCGTTATGGAAAAATAAAACAGGCAGAGACAAAACTGGAAGAATTGAAAGCAAAACTCAATTCGTTGCAGTCTGCTTCAGCTATGATAAATGAAGAAGTGGACGCCGGGCAGATTGCAGAAATAGTGTCAAAATGGACAGGCATACCTGTGAGTAAGATGCTTGAAAGCGAAAAAGAAAAGCTATTGCATTTTGAAGATGAATTACATAAAAGGGTCGTAGGGCAGGAGGAAGCTATTATAGCTGTTTCTGATGCCATACGCCGCAGCCGTGCCGGACTGCAGGATGCAAGAAAGCCTATTGGCTCATTTTTGTTTCTTGGCACAACCGGAGTAGGTAAAACCGAATTAGCCAAAGCCCTTGCGGAGTATTTGTTTTCTGACGAAAATGCCATGGTGCGTATTGATATGTCTGAATATCAGGAACGGCATACCGTCTCGAGATTGGTTGGTGCGCCTCCGGGATACGTGGGCTATGAAGAAAGCGGCCAGCTTACCGAAGCAGTTAGAAGAAAACCTTATTCTGTAGTGCTTCTGGATGAAATTGAAAAAGCGCATCCGGATGTGTTTAATATTTTACTGCAAGTGCTCGACGACGGCAGGCTTACAGATAACAAAGGGAGAACTGCAGATTTTAAAAACACTATAATCATAATGACTTCCAACATCGGTTCGCATATCATACAGGAGAAATTTTCGGAACTGAACGAAAAGAATCGTGATATAATTATTAATGAAACGAAAAATCTTGTTTTCGGATTGCTGAAACAAACGATACGTCCGGAGTTCCTGAACCGCATTGACGAGGTCATTATGTTCAATCCCCTGACCAAAGATGAGATAAAACAAATAGTGGAACTGCAACTGGGCAATGTGCAGAAAATGCTTGCTCAGAATAGCATTACCCTTAAAGTTACTGAAACAGCTCTTGAAAAAATTGCTGAATTAGGCTACGATCCCAACTATGGCGCAAGGCCTGTAAAAAGGGTGATACAGCAAGAAGTAGTCAACAAGCTGGCAAAGCAGATAATTGCCGGTATGGTTAACAAAGGCAACGAAGTGGAATTGAGATTGAAAAAAGGCGAGTTTGAGTTTGTAAACTTGTAATCAATAATTGATTTTTTAAAATTAGTTTAGAACTTTCTCTTGAATTTGACATAAGCAAGGAATTTATTATAATAAAAATAATTTATGGTTGTTTATCTTTATCTGTAAAGTGGAATTTGTTTTGATTTATGTTTTTATTACGATTTATATAAATTTGTAACTTAGTCCCAAAACAAGTTAACTTGAGAGATAGATGAAAAAAGTCCTGCTTATAAGCACCAATACTGAGAAAGTTCCATACCCGGTTCCACCTATTGGTTTATGTATTGTGTCGCAGAGCATTTCAGTCAAGTATGAAGTGAAAGTTCATGACTGCATGGCTGATGACGGCAAGTTACTGCCCGATGTTGTTTCATCATTTAAGCCCGATTATATAGGTTGCAGTATCCGCAATGTTGATAATATGTCAGTGGAAGCGCCTGAATTTTTTCTTGATACGATAAAAGAAAAAATCATTACACCTGTTATAAACATAACTGATATTCCTGTGATACTCGGCGGAAGTGCATTCAGTATGTACCCATACGAAATGCTTGACTTTTTCGGATTGGATTACGGCATTTGCGGCGAAGGCGAAGAAAGTTTTTTACAGTTGCTTGAAGGGCTTGATAACAAAGAAGATGTAAGCAGGATAAAAGGAGTTATTTCAAGAGAATCGGAATCATTTAAGTCGAGGAAAAAAAATACTTCAGCATACCCTATTAAAAAGTATTATTCAGGCATTGAAAAGTTTATTGACTTTGGGTACTATCGTGAGCGGGGGGCATATTCAATACAGACCAAGCGGGGTTGTTGCCACCAATGCATCTATTGCACATACCCTTTGATAGAAGGGAAGCATTTCAGGATACGCAGGCCTGATGAAATTGCAGAAGAAATAAAGCACGTTTCTGAGAGTCTTGGCGATGTGTATTTTGAGTTTGTTGATTCCACTTTTAACGACCCTGCAGGGCATGCAGAAAGCATTTGTCGCGAAATTATTAATAGAAACCTAAAGGTACGACTTCGCACCATGGGCATCAATCCTGCCAATACTAGTGGAGAACTTTTTGCGCTGATGAAGCAGGCGGGTTTTGTTCAGATTGATGTAACACCAGACAGTGCTTCTCCATTGATGCTGAAGAACCTTAGAAAGAACTTCAGCCAGGTGCAGTTGCAAAAAACAGCCGAACTCCTCAGGCAGTCCGGTTTGCCTGTGATGTGGTTCTTTGTTTTCGGAGGCCCGGGAGAAACCTGTAAGACAATTGATGAAACTTTTGACTTTATTGAAAAGTATGTTTCGAAAGAAGATCTGGTGCATATTAGCACAAGCCTGAGGATTTATCCGGGTACAAGGCTCTGCAGCATCGCCATGGAAGAGAAACTTATCAGCCCGGAAGATAGTTTACTACGACCTGTTTTTTATACATCCGATAAATTCCCGCTTGAAGAACTCTATAACTACCTTAAAGAAAAACAAGGGAGAAAACACAATGTATTATTCTCTTCGGAAACAAAACCACCACCTGACATGCTTCAGGAAGCAATTACATTAAGAAAAGAACAGAGTCTCTCAGAGCCAATGTTCCGAACACTTCTGAGGATCAGAAAAAAATGGATGGAAGAAGGGCGTTTGTAATTTGTTTGTTTTTTTTATATATTTGTGTTTGTATAATAGTATAATTTTCAAAATGTTTACAAAAAAAAGGAGATTATATGAAATTATTTTTATTCATGTTATTTTTTGTTTTTATTCAATTAAAACTGTCAGCACAATGTGCAAATCCTGCAAACATTTATTCATTCAGTTACGGTGGAAAAAATTATGAATTGGTTAAAGAAGAGAAAACATGGTCCGATGCCGCTTCATGTGCTGTTGAAAGAGGAGGTGTTCTGGTAGAAATAAACGACCTGGCAGAACAGACAGCGGTTTACAATGGCATTGTCAGCTCAGGTATTGCCAACAACTATAAACCTGTTATGGATGGAGGCGGCACTTCATATGTATGGATTGGTGCTACGGACAAAGCAACAGAAGGTACCTGGTTGTGGGACGGCAATGGTGATGATTCCGGAGTGACCTTCTGGACAGGGCAGGGGGCTGCAGGAGCAAATAATGGAGCAACTGTCGGTGGTGCCTATGTGAACTGGGGTGGAACTTCAACAGCGGTATATAAAGAACCTGATGACTTTTCCTCGAACCAGGATGGCGCAGCCATAGCACTGACCGGCTGGCCTTACGGATCAACATCGTTGGGTATTACGGGCGAATGGAATGATATTAGCGTTACCAATACCATTTATTACATTATCGAATTTGAAACGTCCGGAATTGGCGGAAATAACGAAATCAACGGAGGATTTGTCCTGACACCAAACCCATGCAACGAAACAATACAAATTGATGGCCCCAAAACAGTTAAGAACCTGAAGGTATATAATTTTAATGGAGCATTGGTATTACAGAAAGAAAACTTGTCAGGCAGCAAAATACATATTAATACAACTCCCTTAAAGCCGGGGCAATATATTTTACTTATTGAATGCGAAAAAAGAAGCTATTATTCATTGCCGTTTGTCAGAAAATAATATCAGGCGGATAAAAAGTAAAAAGCCTGGATAAAAATTATCCGGGCTTTTTACTTTTTTCCAAAATGCATTTTACATTTTAATAAACTTTGAAGCAAGGGATTTACCTTCAGTTAGAATTTTTATAAGATATGCTCCTTTTTGCAGGCCTGATATGTCAATTTCAATTGTATTTATGCTGCTTAATGAAAGTTCGTTTTTCTCCATCACTTTTTTTCCAGTGATATCCGTAATAATAAATGATAAAGGTCTCCCTTCTTTCAGGTCAAAACCGATTCTTACCAGCTCAGATGCAGGGTTTGGGCAAATACTCAATTCGTTCGTTTCCGATAATTTACATATACCCGCCGGAAGTGTTGTTGCGTATTTAACTTTAATTACACTCGTGAAGGCAGAGTTCATATTTACTTCTGCTATAGGTGAGCCAATTCCTTTTGCATAATAAAGATACTGATAAGTATATGCAAAATCAGCGTAATCAAAATTGGTATTGGTATCAGCCGGTGGAATAAAGGCTTCAGCCTGTGTGCGGGTTTGTTTTACTCTCAGTACATCATAGGTTCCGTTAGGTGTTGTTAATGTGCCCCATCCATCAACTTCAAGGTCAATAATAACTTTTGAAGCGATTACGAGTGCCGGGGGGCCTGTAAGCAAAATGTGAGATTTTGTGCTGTCGTTATAGTTGAATCCTAATGCGTAATTGGCACTCATAACTTCAAGAGGATTTGATAAGTTTGGAGTAAAGTATTGCAGGGGGCCGTGGGTAAGATGTGAAAAATAACTTGTATCCATAATTACTCCGGCTTTGCTTAATGTCATTCCGGTTGCACTGGAATTAAAATATGACCATTGCCAAACACTGGTATCTCCAAAAATTGTAAATGCTTTCCAAAACATGGCAACATTGCATGAGGTTTGAAAAGATGGAAAGGGGGTATTTGCCGGGTCTTTATAATTAATATTTAGGGTGTCATTTATATGTGATGCAGCCCCGTTTAAATTATATACTCCATTTGGGCCAGGGGTTCCAATTGTTATAAGCGGAGTTAAAGTTGTCCCCGATTCGTCGTCAGCAACGCAATATTTAACACTAAGTCCGGCATAAGGAAAATCCCCTGCTCCCAGAGTAATCTGTGCTTCAACATCATTTATAAACGGAAACACAAGAATTAAAATAATAAGTAATTTTCTTTTCATCACTAATAAATTTAAGTTAATAAAAATGTTATATTATTTTAAGCATAAAAATAATAAAAAATATTACTTAAGTCAATAAATTTTTAAGTTAATTTTTGTTGCTAAAAAAGCTAAAATTAACCTTGCCATAATTGCGATGCTGGGAAAAAGACGTGTGTAAAGAAAAATCAATATTTTTCGGGTGCTCAATGATGAGCAACCCATCAGGGAAGAGTAGATTTTTTGAAAAAATTAAATCAGGTATAGAGTGAATGTTATTCAGGTCATAAGGAGGGTCTGCAAAAATCACATCAAATTTTTTATTGCTGTGGTTGATAAATGAAAATACATCGTTGCGGTATGCTCTCAGGTTTTCAATTTTTAGTTCCTGGCACGTTCTGATGATAAATGATACACATTTGTGGTTCATGTCAATAGCTGTTACTTCAGAACAGCCCCGTGACACAAATTCGAATGAAATACTTCCTGTCCCGGCAAAGAGGTCAAGGATTTTTAAGTTATCAAAATCAATAAGGTTATTAAGAACATTAAAAAGACTCTCTTTTGCAAGGTCGGTTGTCGGCCTAACAGGAAGGTTTGCAGGCGGATGCAACTTTCTGCCACCAAGATACCCACTTATAATTCGCATAAAATACGGCTATAAAGATAATAAAGCCTGTGCGGTTCAATATCCTGCAAAATATAACTGTTGGAAATTTGCACAGGTGGTTTAACAAAGTCAATGTTGCGAATGTACTTAAATGAAATATCGTAAAGTTGCGAATCTCTTAAGATGTCACCCGAAAAATAAATGCCTTGTTGTTCAGGGTTTAATTTCATTTGGTTAAAGACAAATAATACAAAATATGCAAAGTCTTCAGCAGTCTTGTATGAGAAAGTATTATAAAATGTCAGTTTGTTATATTCAACAACTACTATATCAAAAAAAGAAGGATGTACATTGACATAAACAATTTTTTGTGCTATGTCTGATTTGCTTGTAATAAGCATTGATTCTATTAACGAAGAAGCGTGGTGATGTACCTGTAGCTTTCCAGGAAGAGAAAGGTTGGATAAAATATCTGGATAAGAAAAAATATTGAAAGTGCCAGTATTTTTCATTTTATCACAAAGTATTTTATCTCCTTCATTTATGTTTTGATTAAAGCGGAGGTACGCACTTTGCTCGCTTGTTTCATATAATGCTGATGGAACTAGCGTGGCTTGCTGCGTTTCCCATATTAGAAACGCATTATTGTATGTGTTATGAAGCAGGGTGTTTTCTGAAATGAAGTTCTTTAATTTTTCGTGGTAAAGGTTAGCACCGCCCAATGGTGTAAATTGTTTTTGTGCAAAAGCAATAAACTTGTTGTTTTCAGGGTCAAAAACAAGTATTTGAAAAGAGTTCTTGTTTAATCCCAGCAAGAGTTGGTAACTTTCAGTGGGGAGTGTGCTGAAGCCTGCGTCGGTTTTCATTGTCAACTGATTAAACTCGCTTTCCATGTTCCCTGAATTTTAAAAATTATCTCTCCAGTCGCTCTTGCGTGTCAGTTTAAGGTCTTTAAGCATAGAGGACTTAATACGAATGGTAAAATTATAACTTTTCCTGAATCCGTAAGGTATCCATTCCATAAACATCTCCCAGCAATGCAAGTCGCGGTGTATAGTAAAAGATGTATAGGCGAATTCTTTGGAAATGAAGTCGTAACCTGTGGTAAATGATACTTTCCACTTAGGTGTAATGTAGAATTCCCCATTTATCATGGCTGTGAGAATTGTATCAGGAATGTATTTAATATCAGCGTAGTCGAAACGGCTGGAATAGCTAAAATTGAGGCTGAGATTAACATTCCATTTGTTTTGAAATATGGGCTTTTTCTCTCCTGTTATATCTTTTTTTTGAAAATCCATATCGTTAAGAGAATAAGATAATCCTATCATCCATGCGGAATTTTGTCTTCTGAACAAGCGGTGGTTCACTTTCAGTTCATATTGGTTCAGCCGGTTGCCATTAGAATCAATAACATAAGGGTCCCAAGCTCCGTTGAAGGAAATGTCAACTCGTTTAAAAAGCCTGGTTCGCAGGTTGAGCGAGAGGTAGTCCCATCGTAATGAGTCTTTGGCAAAATCATAACCGGTTCCAATATTAAAATAATCAATCAGAACTACTTTTTTGGTGCCGCTCACGGTATCTTTTTTGGAAGCCACTTTCATTTCAAGGTTATTGTTCAGGTTAAGTGTGAGCTTTGCCGAAAGGCCATCAGGGGGCGTACCATAAATTCCATTTTGAAAAATGGAATAACGAATCATTCTCCCTGAGGAATCAACCTGAGCATAGCGATAATACCCCCAAAATTTTGATCCAAAATCAGGATGATAAACAAACCCTAAAGTAGGTGTTAACACGTGTCGTATTGCTTTAAGCGCACCCTTCTTAAACTGATACATCCCATAAATTTTTGTTGTGAGCTGTGAAGAATAATTGAACTCATGGACTGCATAAAAGCGTTTGCTTGTGTCGCTTCTGATAAAAGAACTTGCTGTGTCGTTATACCATTGCTTCTGAATTGACTGAAAATACCATCGTTCATTTATGTTGATGGCATTGGTCCAGTTTAAATGTTTCAGTATTTTGATATTGCTTCTGATAGGTATGGTATGCTGAATGCCATTTTGCATCTTGTCGAAAGTTGCCATAGTGAGTAAAGCGGTGTCAATGGTGTTGATGAAATTTTGCGCATTGAGGTTGTATGAGATGTTTATATTTTCGTACCATTTAAGTGCTCCTGCAGGTTTTTTTCTCCTGAATGGATATAGGGTATTCACAGAAAAATTTACCTGGGGAAGCCAGAGTTGTAATTCTCTGGTTTGAACATTTTGTTTACTTCCCAGATTGAGTGAGACATTTGCAGCCCCCTGGAAGAGGCTTACCTGATATGCAACACTCGATTCAAAAGTATTGGAGAGATAATCGCTTGTTGAGGATGGATTGTATTTATAGAAGGAATTGCTGGCAGCTTTTACCTGAGCAGAGAAACTGCTGTTGGGCCTTGCTTTTGGATCTTGCTTGTGCATCCATTCGATAGAAAAATCTTTGTATTTGTTGTAGTCAGGCAAGAATTTTTCACTTATGACGTTTTCAGCATAAGAAACCTGAATATGACCATCGTAACGGTAACGTTTTTTATAATTTGATGATGCATAAACTGCCCAACTGCCCCTTGTATAAATGTCGCCCTGCAGTGTAAGGTCAATATAGTCATTAATACCCCAATAATATCCGCCACGCTCGAAATAGAAACCACGGTTGGCTGATTCGCCCCATGTAGGTATAATAATTCCTGATATACGCCCTTTTTTGTTGGGGAAAAAACCAAAAGGCAGCACCAGGGGAGTTGGAACACCTTCAATTTCCATGTAAGCAGGGCCGGAGACAAACTTATCGTCTGGTATCATGCGGGCTTTGCCAAAACGTATTTGATAATGAGGATGTTCAAGGTCGCAGGTAGTATAAGAACCATTTTTGAAATTTGCTGTGTTGTCAGGAAAACGCTTGACAATTTTCCCATGAAGATAACTATCGCCTTCGTTGGTGAAAATATCTTTCACTAATCCTTTCTTAGTGTCAAAATTGTATGAAATGGTTTTGGATGTGAATGAGCTGGCTCCCTGAATATATTCAGGCCTCCCGTTTTCTTTCCCAGTTGAATCGGGAAGACCCTCAGCAAAGAGCTGATTCGTATTGAAGTCAATCTCAACATAATCCGAATTTAGTGTGATGTCTTCATATATAATCACAGCTTTCCCGAACAAATATGCCATATTTTTATCGAGATTAAACCGGACAGAGTCATCAGACTGATAATCTATCTTTGATGAAATGGCATCGGGCGAAATTTGTTTGCGTAAATCATTTATGGAATCATTCTTGATAGTATCAGATACTGCGGGGATACTGTCAGTCGTTATGTTTATAATGGTGTCCTGAGCTTTTAAGGATGAAAAAAATAAAAATAAAGGTATGAAAGCAATAGTTCCAGCAAATTTACTCCTCGTTAATAATTTCGTTAACAATTTCTTGATATTTCTAAATTTCTCAGTAAAAAAGGGCATAATTTTGTTGCGGGAAATACCTTATTTATTGGCAAAACTAATTAAAATAAATTACTCAGATGAAACGTATTAATTTATTTTTTGTTATACTGGTGTTCATGTTTTTGGGCAACTCCAGCAGTTCTGTCAATACCAGCGTGATTAAAATAAAAAAGATTGTCATTGATGCAGGCCACGGAGGTCAGGATCCTGGTGCTGTTGGAAAAAAATCCAAAGAAAAAGATATCACTCTTAAGGTAGCTCTAAAACTTGGCGGCTATATTAAAAAGTCCTTTCCCGAAATTGATGTTGTTTATACCCGGAAAACAGATGTGTTTGTTGAACTATACAACAGAGCAAAGATTGCCAATGATAATAAAGCTAATTTATTTATATCTATTCACTGCAATGCTTCAAAAAATCCAGAGGCGCATGGTTCTGAAACATGGGTAATGGGCATTAACAAAAGTCAGGCAAATTTGGAAGTAGCTAAAAAGGAAAATGCTGCCATCCTTTTTGAAGAAGATTATTCGGAGCAATATGATGGCTTTGACCCATATTCCACAGAAGCAAGCATTATATTTTCCTTGTATCAAAATGCCTACCTTGAACAAAGCCTCAAACTGGCAAGTTTTATACAAAAACAATTCACAACAAAAGCGGGAAGAATTGACCGTGGCGTGAAACAGGCAGGCTTTCTTGTGCTGTATAAAACATACATGCCGGCGGCACTTGTTGAGATAGGTTTTATTTCAAACCCTCAGGAAGAAGAATTAATTATGTCTGAAGCTGGACAGGATATTATCGCCTCAGCTATTTACAGGTCATTTAAAGAATACAAATACCTCGTTGAAGGAGTTGCAGGAGCAATGAATGATGACGAAGAGACTAATAATGTTGAGATATCAATCCCAAAAGATACGGGCACTAATAAGATTGTTACCGATACTCTCAAAACACAAACAGTAGCGGTGAAAGAAAATGTTGTTTGTTTCAGTGTACAGTTTTTAACAGCTCCACACAGAAGAAATGATATCACCGCCGATTACAAAGGGTTAAAAGATGTTAAATTTTACCTTCAGAACAACACATATAAATATACTTGCGGAGATTTTAAAACCCTCAAAGAAGCCGCTGATTATCAGCAAGTAGTTCATGAAAAGGGATTTAAAGATGCTTTTGTGGTGGCTTTTTTAAATGGAAAGAGAATTTCTCCGTCTGAGGCATTAAAATTTTTACACCAATAAAAAATATTTATATTTGCATCAAAAAAGCAGATTTTGAAAGCTTCAAAGGAAATTAAAATTGCCATTGTTTTTATTGTGGGAATGGCACTACTCTATTGGGGAATTAATTTTCTTAAAGGAAGGGATATTTTCAATAAAGAAAGAGTTTTCTATGCCGTTTATCCTCAGATTAACG
The DNA here is from genome assembly GCA_023228145.1 of Bacteroidales bacterium. Taxonomy (NCBI): domain Bacteria; kingdom Pseudomonadati; phylum Bacteroidota; class Bacteroidia; order Bacteroidales; species Bacteroidales bacterium. The sequence continues at coordinate 81,938 of JALOBU010000013.1, forward strand.
GTTTGGTTAAAGCCAATCCCGTATTGCTGAACGGTTTCAGAATTGGGCAGGTAAAAGATATTTACGTTCACCCTGATAATTCAGGAAAGATAATAGTTGAATTTTCTGTTACCAATAATGATGTTCAGGTTCCTATAAATTCTGTTGCAAAACTTTATAGTTCGGGCTTATTATCTTCCATGGCTATTGAATTAAAGATAGGTAATTCAACTATCATGGCGGAAGATGGAGACACCCTTAACACTTATGTTCAGGCAACCCTCACAGAAGAAGTAAATGTTCAATTTCAGCCCATTAAACAAAAGTTTGAAACTGTAATGCTTTCAATTGACTCGGTATTAGTAATTATCAGAAGTGTATTTAATGAAAATACACGCCGTAACCTTGAACAAAGTTTTGAAAGCATCAGGCTTACCATTAATAATTTAGAACACACTACTTATAACCTTGACACGCTTCTAAGTTCACAGCGTGGAAATTTAGCGAGTATCATTCGTAGTGTTGAGTCTATTTCTAATAATATCAAAAACAATAATGATAAAATAACCAATATTATTAATAATTTTTCCAATATTACAGATACCATTGCTAAGTCGAACATTGCGAGTGCCATTGATAATGCAGATAAATCTCTGAAACAATTTTCTGATATTATGGAAAAAATTAACAGGGGAGAAGGCAGCCTTGGTATGCTCGTGAACAACGATAGTCTTTACAATAACCTGAATAATTCATCAAAGGAACTCAACGAACTTATTGAAGATATAAAACTGAATCCTCGCAGGTATCTTAATTTCTCAGTATTTGGGCCCAGCAAAAAGACTAACGAATATAAGCCTAACGATTAAAAAAAAGGCTCTTCCTTTTTAGAAAACAGGTATTAGTTTTTTGGAATAATAATTATCTTAGTTACTGCATTAACAGAAGGTAAAGATGCTTTGACCGTGTACACTCCAGCATCGAGGCCAGAAACATTAATATAATTTCCGTTTGTATTGATTAATTCTTTTATTAACATTCCCGTTGTGTTGTAAATTTCAATTTTGTCAAACATAATATTACAATTGCAGGAAATTGAAAAATATTCTGTTACAGGGTTGGGAAAAGTTTTTATCTGTAACGACTCTTTAATTTTTTCAATGCCTGCTGTTGGTCCCCATATACTTAATACCCAATCGGGATGGTCAATAAAAGGGTTGCGGTTGTTTTGTATTGTGTAAATTGCATTGTTTCTATTTATTTCTTTCTCGCTAACCGTATCATCGCTATGCCAGTTTAATAACATATTAATAGCCCAGGTTTTTGGCTCAGCTCCTGTAACCATATCGCTTCCTGGCCAACCAGAATCTTCAGTATAATAGCGAACAGCCATATAAAAATATGTACGAGCCAGGTCCCCTTTATATTCATCAATAGGTTCAAAAACAGTTCCAAAATAGCCAGGGTTATTACATGTTCCTGTTTTGCTTCCGTTTAAGGATGTCCAACTGCTTGTACCCACATTTCCATAAGGAAGGTTCCCTCTTTTGTTGTTTACATAGCCATCTGTTGGATAAATTTGAAACAAGTCGCTGTTCATAGGGGAGGTGTCACCAAACCAGCTTACAGGAAAAGAGTGTTCTCTGTTGTAACAGTCACCTTCTGTGCTGTAACCACCACATTGATCGGAAATAAAAGTATATTCATAAGGCGGTGTACCTCCCGGAACATCTGAGTAAATATCCCATACCTTGCCATTGGGTTTGTCATCGGTAGTCTGAAAAGCTGTCCACAAATCAGAATAGTTAATAACAGTATGATTTTTAATAATATTGTGCAAAGCAGTTTTTAAAGGATTTCCCGAAAAACCGGCCGCATTGTCATAATACCCGGGTGGTGGCTGTGTGTATGCATTAATGAATAATAAAGACAAGAGCAGTATTTCAATAAAAAACTTTTTCATCTTTGTTAATTAAGATAATAATGCAAAATTACTATATTTTAATTCTTTGAGCGCGGCTGAATCAAAAAACGTATTTTTGTTTACACTGAAACGTATCATAGCTTTCATGAAGATAATTTTCAATGTATTAAGGTATTTTGGCCTCGACTGGTTCATTATTGCACTGGCAGCCATGATAACACTTGCATTTTTCTTTCCATTAGTCGGCGCAAAGGATTCTGCAATACCCTTAACGCACATTGCAACATATGGAGTGTCCTTGATATTTTTCTTTTATGGCCTGGGGCTGAATATGCAGAAACTTGTAAAAGGCTTAAGCAACTGGAAACTACATTTGTTCACACAGTTGTCAACCTTTATTTTGTTTCCGATAATAGTAATTTGCGCAAAAATTATTGCAGGAGGTCAGGGGCAAGAGATGCTTTGGCTCGGGATATTTTTTCTGGCATGCCTGCCATCCACGGTTTCCTCTGCAGTGGTTATGGTTTCTATAGCCAAAGGCAATGTTACGGCTGCCATTTTTAATGCAAGCATATCTACCTTGATAGGCGTGTTTCTCACTCCATTCTTCATCGGTTTATACATGAGCAATGCAACTGTAGATGTTGACTACAGGACAATTTTGCTAAAATTAACTTTGCAGGTTGTGCTTCCTGTTATTCTTGGTATGCTGCTCAACAGGCATTTTGGCAAGTGGGCATTCAAGAATCGCCCCAAACTTCGATATTTCGACCAGAGCGTTATATTGCTGATTATATACACCTCTTTCTGTGAATCATTTAGCCAAAAGGTTTTTGAAGGCTATTCTGTATTATTAATACTTGAACTTATGGCCACCGTCATTTTCTTATTTTATGTTGTTTATGGTATCACTTACCTTATTGCCAGGGCTTTTAAATTTAGTTATGCCGACACCATCACTCACATGTTTTGCAGTTCCACCAAATCTCTTGTACACGCAAGTGTGATTTCTAAAATATTATTTGCCAGTAGTCCATATATAGGTATTATTCTGCTTCCAATTATGATGTATCATCCCTTGCAACTCTTGTTTATCAGTATATTTGCGAGAAAAGAAGCAAGAAAAAAGAAGGAAAAAAAAGTTTAGAATTTTTTTTAATTATAATTTTTTTTGTTTTATTCTTTAATAAAACACAAGTAGATGAAATTTCTTTGTGATTTTTTTAATGTTTTTTTATTTAAACTATTCATGCGAATCAAGGGTTAAAAAATTAAATAAAAGCAGCGGACTGACCAAGTGAATAAATGTCTCTGATAATCTATTGATTCTATTATTAAACGCTGCGTATGATGGCAGTTTAGGAAAACACGACTGCAAATAGTTATCAGCAAACTGATAAATCTGGTTACATTTAAAACGTTCTTCCTTGTATATGGTATAAAGATAAATCGTCATGGTTTCTTGATCTGTAATTTCTGGTTCGCTATTATTACTGTGTCGTTGACAATGATATTTTAAATCTTTCTCAAATTTTCCTCAGATGATAAAATAAATTTCTATTAATTTTACTTCATTATTCTTGATAATCATATCTTAGTTGGTTTAGTGGAATATTCTTCTAAGAATATTGGTTATCAGGATATTATAAGATTATTATTTTTATAATTTACTAACAATCTGATAATTAATAACCTTGTGCTTTTTCATTTAAACCTTGATTCGCACAATTTTTATTAAGCAGGGTTGAAAATTTTTTAAAATATTTAACTATGAGCAGAGGATTTGTTAAAGAAGATGACCAGGAAGATATTCCGCTGGTGCCGCCAAGAGCTTATTTGCCAGAAGGAGTGACAAACTATGTGACTCAGGTAGGAATGAAGGAACTATTAGCAGAAAAACAAAAAATGATATATGAAAAAGATAATCTGAACATTTCAAATGAAAATGAAAAAAGGATAGCGAAGAACTATATAAATGCAAAATTAATCCTACTGAATAACAGAATCAATTCAGCAAAAATTGTTTATTTAAATGACCAACAGAAAAATGAGATAAGATTCGGGGCAACAGTAACTCTAAAAACTGAAGCAACTAATAAGGTTCAGACTTTTCAAATAGTTGGCGTTGATGAAGCAAATATTTCTAAAGGCAAACTTTCATTTATATCACCTTTAGCAAAAGTATTGTTGAATAAAAAAACCGGGGATTTTGCCATTTTAAAATTAGCCAGGGAAGAGCGCGTTTTTAAAATTATTAATATCTGTTATGAAACAGGTAATTTGATTTCGAAAAAAAATAAAAAAATCAGAAAGCCCTGACTTGTAAAACAAAAAAATAGTATTTATTTCGGAGGCTTTCAAAGAAATGAGATATCAACCTTTATGCAATATGCCCATGAATAAAATGCATCATTAGCAATCAATAAAATAAATATTTTTGCCTCATAATTTATTATTATCATGCCTGATTCACTTCGTATTGCTGCTGTTTCATACACTAATACCTTTCCTTTTGTTTACGGAATAGAGCATTCAGCACTGCTTAAGGATTACCATCTGGCTCTCCTGCCCCCTGCTCAATGTGCTTCGGTATTTGAATCCGGGAAAGCAGATATTGCATTAGTGCCTTCAGGAGCTTTGCCCGGATTAAAAGATTATAACATCATAAGTCCATACTGCATTGGAGCACATAATGAAGTAAAAACCGTTTTATTGCTCAGCCATAAAAAAATTGAAGATATTAAATCAGTAGGGCTGGATACTGAATCAGGAACTTCGGTTTTGCTGGTTAAAGTCCTTGCCAAAAACTTTTGGGGCATAAAACCCGCTTGGGAACATGTAAATATTCCTGAAGATTACAAACAAGCCGGAACAGATGCTTTGGTAGTGATAGGTGACAAAGCCGTAGAGCTCTCTTCACACTTTTCTTATCAAGCCGACTTTGCCGCCGAATGGAAACGTTTTACCAAGCTACCTTTTGTTTTTGCTGTATGGATTTGCAGAAACCATGTTTCAGAGAAAGAAATATCCTTGTTTAATTCCGCACTGCAATACGGCCTTGAGCATATACCTCAAGTTATAAAAAAATACAAAAACCAAGGTGCCCCAAGGCTTGACAAGGAAGCATATTTCCGCGAAAACATTGATTTTCATTTCGATGAGGTAAAGAAAACTTCCTTGCAAAAATTTCTTACTTTTATCGCCGATTTGGATTAAAAACAACGTGCATGACAAACCACAGCAAAGCAAGCAAGCTGAGCCATGAAAAAACCGCACACCTCTTTCCTGCTTTTGTCCCTGAATACTTAGGCATTGAAACAGCTGTGATAGAAAGTACAGGCACAGATTTCCATTCATATCTTGAAAATGCTTCCTGCATCACTGGTAATAACCTTAGTGCATTCGACATATTAAAATATAATTTTCTTGATAACCGGCTTAAGTCGCAATATATCACCTATATCATCAGTTGCTGCATCTCCGACATCCTGCATGCACACAGGCAAATTTCCTCTTTTGTTGCCTCATACAGCATGGGCATTTATGCAGCTTTATACCATTGCCGTTCTATTGACTTCGGCACAGGACTGAAACTGATAAAATATGCCTTCGAAATCATTGAAGACAATCTTCCTGACGGAGCATTTTCTATGTGTGCCATTGGAGGGTTAGGCAGGCAAGACATCATCACACTCACCAAGCCTTTTAAAGAAAATGTGTTTATCATAAACCAAAACAGCGAATTTTCATTTTTGCTTTCAGGCAGACACACAGCACTTGAAAGCATTCTTAAAGAAGCCACTGCCACAGGCGCCATGCAAACACGCATGCTGCCCGTAGCTCATCCCTACCATACCCGGTTTATGAAAAAAGCAGCTCAGGAATTTGAAAAGAAGATTAAAGAACTGAAAATTGCCGGCTGCGGCCTTACCTATGTGTCAAGCATTAACCAGCAAATCATCAGTACCGAAAAAGAAGTGGCTTCAGAGCTGGTAAACAACCTGCAGCAGAGTTTCGATTGGTATAAAACATTTAGTTTTATGTTAAAAAACGGCATTACTAGTTTCATAGAATGTGGTGCAGGAGAAAGCTTGTACCGTATGGGGAAATTTATTGAAGGAGATTTTAAAATTTACAGCTTAAAAAAATTTCGACAACTATGGTAAGCTCTAAAGAAGAAATATTGGATTTTATGCGCCTTTACCCTTTGTTTTTTATTGCAACCATTGATAAAGAACAGCCGAGAGTACGCGGTATCATGATGCACAAAACCGATGATAAAGGTATTGTTTTCACTACGGGAAAAAATAAAGACTTTTACAAACAACTTATTGCCAATCCAAAGGTGGAGCTTTGCTTTTACAGCGAAAACACACAGGTGCGTATTACAGGCACTGCCATAGAAATAGATGAAGAAATCTCTTTGAAACAGGAAATCGTCAGTTCACGCCCATTTATGCTTTCGTGGATAGAAGCGGTAGGTTACGACATCATGGGGTTATTCCGTATCTACGAATGCAAAGCCACCTGCTGGAGCCTTGATATGCCCCTGGCACGCAAGCGTTACATCACACTGTTTGAATAGATTTTATTACCTACTTTTGCAATAAATTTACAAGATTGAACTTTCAGGAATTCGGATTCGATAGACGCCTTCTGGATGCCATTGACAGCATGGGTTATGAGCAACCCACTCCCATACAAGAAAAAGCCATCCCTCTTATCATGCAGGGAAGGGACATGATAGGCTCCGCACAAACAGGAACAGGAAAAACAGCAGCTTTTCTGCTGCCTTTAATACACAAAATATTAATCTCAGGTAAAAGAGACTGTATAAAAGCCCTGATAATTGTCCCCACACGCGAACTTGCCATGCAAATTGATCAGCAGATGGAAGGGTTTTCCTATTTTACTGAAGTAAGTTCTTTGGCTGTGTACGGCGGCACCGATGGTTTTTCATTTGACAGGGAGAAAACCTCTTTCACAGAAGGTACAGATGTTATTATTTGTACTCCGGGACGTATGATAGCGCACTTAAATCAGGGGTATGTCAATCTTAATGAACTGAAGACGCTTATCCTCGACGAAGCAGACCGCATGCTCGATATGGGATTCTATGATGACATTATGCAAATCATTTCCTATATCCCTAAAGAGCGTCAGAATCTGATGTTTTCAGCCACCATGCCGGATGAGATACGCATACTCGCCAGGAAAATACTTGTCAACCCTACTGAGATAAACATCGCCCTTGCCAAACCTTCTGAAAATGTCCTGCAACTGGCTTATGTCGTGTATGGCCATCAGAAAATTTCCATGGTCAAGCATCTGCTCGGTGCATCAAAAACGAAAACCGTGCTGATTTTTTGTTCAACGAAAATCAGCGCTAAACAACTCAGCAGAGAGTTGAAACAAAAAGGTCTGCAGGTGGAAGATATTCATTCGGATCTGGAACAAAAAGAACGGGAGCAGGTGCTTCTGGATTTTCGCAACCGTAAGCTGCATATTCTCGTAGCTACCGACATATTGTCACGCGGTATTGATGTCGAAGATATTGACATGGTGATAAATTTTGATGTACCTCACGACGGAGAGGATTACATACACCGCATTGGGCGAACTGCCCGTGCTGATGCAGACGGTATAGCTGTAACGCTTATCAGCCCCGAGGAACAGCAAAAATTTTCTTTAATTGAAAAACTTCTCGGCAATGAAGTGCACAAAGCTAAGGTCCCCGGACAATACGGAGAAACACCTGAATACCAGCCATTGAAACATTTCGGACAAAAAAAATCTCACATACACAGCCGCACGGGAAGCAAAAAACGAAAAATGTAAAGTATTTCTTGGTAGAAATTTATTTTTTATTACCTTTGCCCCCGCTTTGCCCAGGTGGTGAAATTGGTAGACACGCCAGCTTGAGGGGCTGGTGCCCGTACGGGTGTGCAAGTTCGAGTCTTGTCCTGGGCACTTCACAGTTAACTGCTTACTGCAAAGCCCGGATGGCGGAATTGGTAGACGCGCTAGTTTCAGGGACTAGTATTCGCAAGGATGTGCAGGTTCGAGTCCTGTTCCGGGCACAATAAAAAAAAGAATTTCCTTTGTTACTGTAGGGTTTCAAAGGATTTTTTTTTGCACTGCATAAACATTGCAGAAACATTTCAGTTTAATGGCTGTTTTTTTATGTATTATGCAATATTACTGATGCTCTCACTCATGATGTGAATGCGCTTGATTTTCTTGATTATGAAAAAGGTGGCTTCTACATATTCGATAGAGCTTATGTTGATTTTTATCGATTGAATAAAATTCATCGAGAAAAGGTTTTCTTCATCGTGCGAGCAAAAAATAGTTTAAAATTCAAAAGAATGTATTCCTCTCCCGTGAACAAGCAATCCATTGTTTGCTCAGATCAAATTGGAAGACTGACTGGGTTCTATTCTTTGAAGAATTATCCTGAAAAGCTACGCAGAGTCAAATTCTACGATGAAGAAAACAAAAAATACATTGTTGTACTTACAAACAACATGGAGCTTATCTCTACTGACATTGCATTGTTGTATCGCTATCGATGGAATGTAGAAATTTTTTTCAGATGGATTAAGCAGCATCTCAAAATAAAATCTTTTTGGGGTACAACAGAAAATGCTGTCAAGATTCAAATCTATATTGCAATCATTACATACACTCTGGTGGCAATAATAAAAAGTAAACTAAATCTTGAAAAATCAATTTACGAAATATTACAGATATTAAGCTTCTCATTAATTGACAAAACACCTATTATTGAGCTGTTTACAAATCAAAATTACCAAGATGTCAAAGAACTAAATTATAATCAACTGAAGCTCTTTTAGTTTAAAGTGGACGCTATTGTATTGAAATATTTACTTTATTTGCTCCTACTTTATAAAATATAAACCTGAAGTTATTTTCTATGAAAAAATACGTTTTCAGTAAAGATACGCTGCTGGCAACAATATTTACATTTATTGTAATAGGCCTGTTGGGTTTGCTGGTAATTAACATCTCAGCATTCAATCCCTTTGTAAAGGCCTTTAAAGACTTTGATTTTATGAATATTTATTATTCGAAAATCAGAACCCATCAGGGAACGCTGGATACAAATATTGTCGTGGTTAACGTAGGACATTTAAAAAGGGATTCTATCGGTTTGATGTTACAAAAAATAAACGAACAAAGTCCGAAAATTATCGGGTTTGATATTTTTATTGCTGAACAAAAAGAAAAAAAATCTGATTCTGTTTTAAAACAAGCCCTCAAGCAAACCTCTTGCCTTGTTGTTGCAAGTGATATTAATGGCAACGGCATGGCTTAATACTTTGGTAAGTATGCAAAAGGTTATATCAATTTTAATGGTGAAAACAGCTCTTCAACTACAAGGAGCTTTTGCCCTTTTACAGACAAAAAAGGTAATACTGACACTTCTTTTACTGCAAGGATATTATCTTTCGCCGATACGGATAAATTAAAAAATCTCACAGCTCGTAAAAAACAAACCGAGTTCATTCATTTCAGAGGCGGTCACGACAAATTTAGAACTTATACCCCTGCAGAAATTTTTGACACTAACAGCGATTTAAGCCTTTTAAAAGATAAAATTATTTTAATGGGATATGCTGGCTCCTCTTTTGGCGAAGTCGTTGACCTTGAAGATGCACATTTCACACCTATGAATCCGGAGGTCAGCGGGAAATCATACCCGGATATGTATGGGGTTTATATTCACGCCAACATACTATCGATAATGCTTGCTGACGATTATATAAAAATAATGTCTCCCTGGCTGGCATGGGTGCTGGCCTTTATTCTGTGTTACCTGCACATGATAATTTTTGCATTTTACTTTAATGAAAAAACAAAATGGATGCACCTCGTTGCAAAGATCATTCAGCTTACCACGTCAGTATTACTGTTGTGGATTGAGTTTCTTGTTTTTCAATATTATAATTACAAGATAGATATGCTGCCGGCTATTGTTGCAATAATTCTTTCAGTTGACATTTTGTATTTTTATGAAGGCATTATTGCCTACCTGAAAAAGAAAACTAAAATTAAGTCTCATTTTTCAAAACATTGATAAATATGCTAAAACGAATATTTTTTCTCATCAGCTTCCTGATTTTTTTTAACCAGCTTATAGCTCAGGGATTTTTTGTGTTTGATGTAAGCGGATTCGCATATACAAAAACCAGTAAAACAGAAAAACAACTTGTCAGAAAAGATGTGATAGAATACCCCCATATTTTGGTAGTAAAAGAAAATGCCTCTGTGATACTTTTCAGGCAAAACGATGGAGTACCTGTAACTGTAAAAACATCAGGTATCTATAATTTTTCAAAATTGAACCAACTTGCCGATGATGCCAAACCAAAAGTGACTTCTTACTTTCTGGAGTACTGCAAAAAGGAAATTTTGAAAGGACATGATGAAGAAATTAACAAAGGTAAAGGCGTAGTTTCGAGAGGCAGGAGCGATAACGAATATCTTCTTCTGCCCTTGGATTCGAGCCTGATAATAAATCCATCTGTTACTTTTTGCTGGCAAAAAATTGCAGAAAACAAACCTGTGTTTTTCATAATCTTAGACAAGGATAACAAAGAAGTAATCAAAATCTTAACAAACGACACTTCTGTTACCATATTTCTTTTATCCAGTGGAATGAAATCAGGTGAGAATTATACCTGGTTAGTCACTCATGACCAAAACCTTATTGATGATATCGATAGATATTCGTTTGAAATTTGTTCTCCTGAAAATTATAACGAATTAAATGCCAGGTTAAGTGATTTTAGGAATTCTTTAAATTACGGAGAAGACTACAATGCTATTTTTTTATGCCAATTCTATGAACAAAATCATTTATATATTGAAGCTCTTGAATTATATCAATCCACGATTTTAAAATACTCTTCGAACGAAATTCTTAAAGGCAAATTTTCACAGTTTATGTTACAATCAGGGTTGTAAAGCTATTGCAAGTTTTACACTTATATCAGGGCAGTTTATTATACTATTAATTTCAGGCAAACTCAACACCTTTTATATTTAGTATATAAAAAGGTATATGTTATGTAAAAACTGATAATTAGGAAATCAACTGACATTTATAAAATAATGTCAGTTTATTTTAGCAGAAGTAATCTATAGAATAAACTAGTTCATTCAAATTATTAATAATCTTGTCTGCCTTTGGAAAATCTCTTTTAATTATAAGTTCATTAAAAAAAACAGTCTTCATACCTGATTTTTTAGCTCCGATAATATCTTTTTCATAAACATTGCCAATCATAATACACTTTTCCGGAGCAATTCCTGTTTTTTTAGAAATCGATTTGAAAAAACGCACATCAGGTTTGCTATAACCTAAATCTTTTGATGAAAAAAAATAATTAAAATATTTATCGGCCCCCAGCCTTTGCAAAGCTTTTATCATATCCTGAGTATTGGATGCTCCGGCATTGGTGGCAATAATCATAATGTATTTTTTGTAAAGAGATTTTAGTGCTTCTTCTGCTCCGGGTACCCATTCCACCTTATCCCATAAATACATGGGGCCGGGCTTCTCAGGGAAGTCGCGCATGATGGTATCTCCCCAATCGAAAACTAATGCTTGTATCATGTTTATTTGTGCGAAGATATGTTTGTGTCTGTCCACGTAACAACATCAGAATAAACTTCTTCTTTGTTTTTTTCGTTCAGCATCTCGTGCCTTCCATCAGGATATAGTTTCAATGTAACATTTGAGAAATTTTTTTCTTTCAGGAAGTTACTGAATTTTATCGGTCCTTTTGAAAAATCTCCCACACCGTCCATAGCCCCTGAAAAAATCAGTATGGGAATGTTTTTTTGTGTTTTTGAGTATAAAGACGGCTTTTGAATGTATTTCAGAACATGAAACAAATCTGTGAAAAGAGATGAGGTACAGTCATAACCACAATAAGGGTCAGATTTGTATTTTTTACAGGTTTCAGGGTTGCTGCATAACCAGTCGAATGGGGTTTGTACGGGCTTGAACCTGTTATTCAGTTTTCCTGTAGATAAAAACTCCAGCAGCCGGCTGCGGTTTCTGTGGCCTTTGAAAATAATTTGAAGTTTGGCAACGAGCAAACCAAAGTTAAGCAGCCATAAGGGTTGCCATGCTGTGCCTGATAAAATAACTGCCGATACAGTATCGGGATGCAAGTCAGTATAAGCACGGCTGTAAAAGGAACCCATACTATGCCCGAGCAATATCAGAGGCTTCCCGGGGTAAGCGTTTTGAATATGATTGTTGATAACTAACAGGTCGCTGAGAATCAATTTCCATCCATTTTTTTTAGCAATAAAGCCGGTGTTTTCAACGTTACCTGCGGTTTTTCCGTGTCCGCGGAGGTCGCCGGCAAAAACAGCGAAGCTATGATTTGTAAGATAAGAGGCAAAATCATGATAACGCCCGGCATGTTCGGCTTTGCCGTGCACTATCTGAAAAACACCTTTTACACTCGTCATGTCATCAGGTAGCCACGAATAAACAAATAATTGTATATTGTCTTCGCTACTTATTGTGAAATTATTTTGCTCCATTTTCTATGAATTCATAAATCCTATAAAAAGTAAAAGTTGTGCTGTGATGTAGGTAGACATTATCCATACATTAGCAAAGTGCAGAGGTTTTTTGAAGCTGTCGAAAGCAAGAATTGTGTCGGAAATTATAAAAAATACAGCTCCGGCAAATTGTAGTGCAAAAACTACATTCATTGTTGCTGCAAAATTGAGAAAGCAAAAATAAGCCACGGCGATAATCACTAACGTATACACCAGTAAAGGGATTTTCATTTTACGTAGGTGTTTAAATAGTTTTGCATAGATAATGAATGCCAATATCATGAATAATATTGCAGCCCATATCATAAGCTGGTTTGACTTGCTGAAGTCAATCTGATGGGTGATGATAAAAATCAGGTATAACACCTGCATGGCAAGAAAAAACACCAGCCCGAAAGTGAAAAATGCTTTTTTATGAGGCCATAAAAGAAAAACATCTCCAAGAAAAGCAAATATTAATGCTATGATAAGATAACTCTCCGCCTGGGGGGCGTTTAAGAGGTAATAAATGAGCAATAGGGGCATAAGTAAAGGTTTTGTGATATGCACCCATTTGATTTTATGTAATCCACAGCCCAGTATGTTGCCTATGGCTACACAAATGAAAATAAAAAGCAGTATAAGATTTATTACTACTTTGTAATCAGAAAATATCATGAAAAAGATTCATCCTTAATATTTGCTAAAATTATAAATTTGTATTCAATATTCATGCGCCAATGCTGAAAAAATTATTTCCTTTAGTAATTTTCTGCATTTTTCTCAGAATATCTTTATCAACAGTCATGGCACAGTTTGTTGTCATCAACGAGATATGTACCAGCCCTGCACCCGGTATTTATGGCTCTACAATAAATGCTAATTCTTTGTATAATATCATGGTTGATGAGCAGCCGCCTTATAACCGAGAATGGATTGAATTATATAATGATCACCCTTGCAATAGTGCCGATATCAGTTGTTACACACTTGCAGGGAATATGCTTCAGCAAACAACCACCGGTACTACTCCGAATTGGGGAGCTTTCACATTTCCGGCTGGCACTGTGATTCCTCCTTTAGGTTTCATTATTGTGGGAGGCAATAATTCGCAGGTGCCCTTACTGGATTTCAACCTGAACTATTACCGGCAGAATTCTTTCGGTGTTCAATATCTTGATGGTGACCCAACCAGATGGTTTCTGCGCGATGAATATGGTTGGTTGGCATTGTATGCTCCTGACGGCAGCGTTATCGATGCGGTTTACTGGGATGCTTATGGCAACCCGTCAAATATTAATTTCCAACCGGAGTATCAGCAAAATGTGGTTACTCAAACTTCATGTAGCGGAACACAATCACTTGCAGCAGCACGAAACATTCCTGACATTGAATTTCTTGGAGCATGCCAGTCAGGTACGAATGTTTCGTTTCAGCGTACCTATGATGGCTCAGATGAATGGGCTTCTGGCCCGCAGATACCAACACCTCACGTATGTAACAGCAATTGCACAGGACCGCCAATACTTACCTTTAGCGTTCAAAATACCGGTTGCCAGGGAAATGACGGAAGTATCACTATTTATATACAGGACGGGCATACAGGGCCATACACCATCAATTGGTTACAGCCGGCAGGGTTGCATTCGCCAACTATTGAAGGACTGGCTCCCGGTACGTACATAGTTCAGGTTGTAGATGCTTACGATTGTTTTATTGTTTACGATACAATAACTGTGACAGGTACTTCAAACCCGGAAGTATTTATTGACAGTGTGCTTAATGAAATGTGCAGTTATTCCAATGGCGCTATATACATTCATGCCATAGCAGGCAGCCCTCCTTATTCTTATTTGTGGACTCCGTCTAATCAAAACAGCCAAAACCTTACAGGTGTACATGCCGGAAATTATTCAGTATTGGTAACAGATATTAACGGATGCACAGCCACAGCGCAGGCAGAAATAACAAATACTCCGCCGCCTATTGTTTTTTTTGAATATATTTATCCCGATACCTGTCATAAACAAACAGGAGCTGCATCTGTAGTGGTATTAGGTGGTTTTCCTCCTTACCAATATCATTGGAGTGTTTCCGATTCTATTTATGGAACTGCTGTGTCTTGCCTGAACGAAGGAAATTATTCCTTGACAGTTACCGACAGCCTTTGCCAAGTGTTAGTTCCTTTCAATATTCCTCTTATTCCCGGGCCGGAAGCCGATTTTAAAACCTATCCCCCGGTAACAACCATTGATAATCCTTCCTTTCGTTTTGAGGATTGGTCTTTTGGAGTGATAAATGACTGGCACTGGAATTTTGGGGATGGCACCGGCAGTGATGGTAAAGATGCATTTCATACTTATGCTGATACAGGGAAATACAAAGTTGTTTTGCAAATATCTAACAAGGAGGGTTGCAAGGATACCATAAGTAAGATGATAATTGTTTTAGACAAAATAACTTTATTTATACCGAACTCTTTTACACCCAATGGTGACGGAATTAATGATTACTTTTTTGCACTTGGCCAGAATATAATGGATTATGAATTTTATTTGTATAATCGCTGGGGGGAATTAATATTTCATTCAGAAGATATTTATCAGCAATGGGATGGTAAATATAAAGGCAAGATAGTAGAAGAAAGTGTGTACAATTGGGTGGTTTTTTATACAGAAGACAGGGCGGGCATAATCAGAACCCCGAAAGCCATGAAAGGTTCACTCACCATTATAAAGTAAAGTCTTTTAAATAAAAAATTGCTTGTAAGCGTTTTTTTACGAAATTTGCAGATGTTTTCGCTTAGAACAAACCCTTAAAACTTAATATTCGGAAGTATGATTACACTAGGTTCACATGATCTCACGCTGGAAGAAATATACCGTATTGTTTTTCACAAAGAAGAAATAAACGTTAGCGAAGAATCATTGAAAAAAGTCAGCGACTGTCATGATTTTCTTAAAGAATTCAGCGAGGATAAGGTGATATACGGCATTAACACCGGTTTAGGACCCATGGCTCCGTATAAGATAGAAAAAGAAAACCGCCAGAAGTTGCAGTATAATGCTATACGCAGCCATTGCTCCGGATGTGGAGAGCCTTTGCCTGACAAATATGCCAAAGCGGCTATGTTGTCGCGCCTTAATACCCAGCTTCGTGGATATTCAGGCATACACCCTGAAGTAATCGAACTGCTTACTTTACTGATTAACAGAAATATTTCTCCAGTCATTCCCGAACATGGTGGTGTTGGAGCCAGCGGTGATCTGGTTCAATTAGCGCACCTTGCATTGATGCTTATCGGAGAAGGAGACGTCTGGTATAAAGGTAAAATCATGTCTACACATGAAGTTTTTGCGGCTGAAAAAATCAAACCCGTATCTATGCATATCAGGGAAGGTTTGTCATTGATAAACGGCACTTCTGTTATGACGGGAATCGGTGTGATAAACCTTATGAACGCATACAACCTGATGAACTGGTCAGTGTTTGCTTCATGCCTTATCAATGAAATAGTATGTTCGTTTGACGACCATTATTCTGAGGAACTGAATAAGGTGAAGCGCCACAAAGGCCAGGAAAAAATTGCCGGTTATATGAGGAATGTCCTTTCCGACAGCAAGCTGATACGCAAACGCCAGGAGCATCTTTACGGCAGGGAGTTTAAGGAAGAAATACTTGCGGATAAGGTGCAGGAGTATTATTCGTTGCGTTGTGTGCCGCAGATACTTGGGCCTGTGTACGACACCCTGGTAAACAGCGAAGAAATTCTGGTGTATGAATTTAATTCAGTGAATGACAATCCCGTGATTGACATGGAAAACGAAAACATTTTTCATGGTGGAAATTTCCACGGGGATTATGTTTCGCTGGAAATGGATAAAATAAAAACGGTTATCACAAAACTTTCCATGCTTGCCGAGCGCCAGCTGAATTATTTGCTGAACCCCCGCCTCAACGAGCTGCTTCCGCCCTTTGTCAACCTGGGCACATTGGGGTTGAATTTCGGGATGCAGGGTGTTCAATTTACGGCTACTTCAAGCGTGGCAGAAAATCAGACACTTTCATTTCCAAATTATGTGCACAGTATTTCATGCAACAACGACAATCAGGATATTGTGAGCATGGGAACCAATTCGGCGTGGATAGCCAAACGTGTGATTGGCAATACTTATGATGTCCTTGCTATCGAACTGATAACATTAATACAGGCCGTGGATTATCTGAAATATCAGGAAAGGCTTTCGGGTTTCAGCAGGCATATTTACAATAAACTCAGAGAAATTGTGCCGGCTTTTGCTGAAGACAGCACCAAATCAAAAGACATCAAGGCAATACGAAAGTTTATGCAAAACTTCCGCCTGAGGCCGGATATTAAATTGCCTTAGTTTTTTATTTTCAGGGTTATTGACGATACCGTAAATTCCTGCCCTTGTTGATTTTTACAAACTATATCTTCAACATATACTTTATCTCCGGCGTTTTGTTTGTCAACCAGGGTAGTTTGCCTTTTATTCAAGGTGTTGCCTTCTGTTTGCACTACATTGCAAAGGTCATCACCTACATTAAGTGTTACTGTAAATGAGGTAATATTATAGCCCGGAATGTCAATGCTGATGGTAGCTTCATTCAGTTCGGAGATGGTGATTTCACCACCGTTCGTTCCGTTAATCAATGCTTTAGCTCCTGCCAGTGTTGGTAAACTTGATGCGGAAGTTTGCTGAGCTATTGCTGAACCGGCAAATAAAATCAAAATGATAAGGGTTAAGGAAGAAATGATTTTTTTATAACATAAATAGTTTAAACCCGTTGTGCTATTAACATGCGAGAGCAAATTTAAGATGATTAATGGGTTTATTGTTTTGAAAATTAATAAATTGTAATCATGTAAGAGCAGCGATTTTAGAAAGGATCCGAATAGTGAGTCCAGCGAACGATTTAACATAATTACGTTTAAGCATAAACTGATCGCAGAGCTGAGAGAAAATAGTTTCTATTCTTTTTCTGAATCGTTTAAAAATAAATGGATAGTGTTCTTTGATATGCTGGTTGTTTCTATTGGGAGTTGCAAGGTTAATATTACAGGAAGTGAATAAATCTAATTGATGCGTTTTTGACAAGTAGCCTTTATCTCCTAACAAAACAAAATTGTTTAATCC